>CAJJVE010000013.1:0-17288 GCA_905196265.1 uncultured Collinsella sp.
AAATATCTTAATAATAGTAATAGTACTGACGAAACTGTTGATTACTCCTAAAAGTGCAGGTCAGCCCTAAAAAGAGAATCGACAGGAACCTGTGTGCAACCGGGCATGTTTTCCACGTTCAAAACCTGCGCAAAACTTTTCATCACCGCGGCTCGAGTTTTCGACACCTTATAACCGCCGTTTCGACAAGTTTTCAACAGGTGTGTCCATTTACCTACGAGCGCAGTGTAATTTTATCGCGCAGCGACTTGAGGTCTTCGGTGACAGTCCGGTCTTCCTGAATCATCTTCTGAACCTTTTTATAGCTCGTGCTGACGGTCGAGTGGTTGCGGTTGCCAAACTCGGCGCCCACGGCCGTCGTCGTCATCTCGCACATCTCGATCGCCAGGTAGATAGCGATATGGCGCGCCTTGGCGATATTGGCGTTCCGGCGAGGCCCAATGAGTTCCTCGTGCGTCACACCGTATTGCTCCTCGATGACGGACTGGACCGTCTGCACATTGATCTTCTTGGCCGATGTGTCGAAGTACTGGTTGGCGATGGCGTCGATGTCGTCAAAGGTGAGCTCCCCGCCCTCGCGCTCGCGATCGCCCGCTTCGCCGGCACAACGCTCGCAAAAGCTCTCGAGCTCGCGAATGTTGGTGCCCGAGACCTCGGCCATATGTTTAAAGTGCGCGTCGGTCAGATGTCCGCCGTCGCCCCCGTAGGCCGCCAGCAGCGAGTCGTTGCCCGCCTCGGGCGCGGCGGCGATCGTGTTCTCGTAATAGCGCTGCAAAATCTTGTACTTCATCTCGTAGCTGGGCTCCGCCACCAGGCACAGCAGACCGGCATTAAAGCGACTGGTCAGGCGCTCGTCCATATTGAGGTCTTTGGGAGCGCGGTCGGCGGCGATCACGACCTTCTTGTTGTTGCGGATAAATTCGTCCATCAACTGGAAGAAGTAATCCACGCTCGCGCGCTTGCCGATGATGTTCTGAATGTCATCGATGATAAGCACGTCGACGCCGTGGTATGCCTGCATAATGGGGGCGTTGCTCTTCTTTTGGCGGTCGAATTCCGTCATCAAGTCGTCCAGATATGCCTGCGAGTTGGCGTACTTCACCTTGATCTCGGGCGATTTCTCCGCCAGCTCATTTTTGATGGCGAGCAGCAGGTGCGTCTTGCCCAGGCCCGATTTGCCGTAGATGAACAGCGACGTGCAGGTACCGGGCGTGTCTGCAAGCATGGCGAATTTGAGCGCCGATCGGTAGGCAAGACTGTTCTCCGGTCCGAAGACGAAGTTTTCAAACGTGAATTTCGAATTCGCTGCGAGGGGTGCCCCGTCTGCGTTTTTCTCGACTGCCGCCGGGGCCGCCGCCGAAGGTGCTGCCGGCGCTGCGGACGAACTCGCGCTTTTCGCCGGTGGCCTGCCATTCATTTGGGTCATCATGCGGCGGAAATCGTCGGCGGACAACGTGTTTTTGATTGCAATGCCCGATTCCTCGCCGGGTGTCGCCTCGTGTGCGACGGGCATGTGCGTGACGGTCGGGATGGGCGAGGGGGCTGGTTCTGCCGCCGGTGCGAACGAAGTGGTCGGCTGCGGTGCCATGGTTTCACGGGAAACATCGTCGCGTCGAGGCTCGAGCGCCGGCGTTGCCGCTGCGGTGGCGGTCGCTACCGGGTGGGTGTCCGGGGCCGTATTTGCCGAGGCGCCTTGCGGTGCCACGATATTGAGCGCGATCGGTGCAAAGGCGATCTCTTCTAGGTACGCCTCGATGGTCGGCTGATGCTTTTTGAGCTGAGCGATGGCAAAGCGCGAAGGGGCCTCAATCGTCAGAGTGTCCTCGGTTAAGCTTACGGCGCGCGATTGTCCCAGCATATTGATGAGGCGTGCATCTTGGCCGTCGCGCTGACAAAAGGCGATGGCATCCCCCAGGATGATGCTTGCTTCCTCGTCCACTGTTTCTCCCGTTCCTTAACTTTGGGCTCGCACGCGAGCGCTGCCTATTTCGGTCAGATGATATTTCTGGCCATGTTTGATTATCAAGCCGGCCTGTGCCAAGTCGTTGAGCGTTCGCGACCACGTGGGCGCTGAGTTTCCAAACGCTCGTGCCAGGTCGGTTGCGCCACACTCCTGGTTTTGAGCCAGATAGCCCAGTGCCGCTTCGCCGCGCTCGCTCACAAATACGTTTTGCTGCGGCTGTGCATATTGATTCGCCGCATTAGGATACATCATTTGAGCTGCTGGTTGTTGAGAACTCTGCATGGGCAGCGGCTGCTGTTGAAAACTTTGCGGCCACTGTTGGTAAGGCTGCGGGGGCATCTGCTGGGCCCATGGGTTGTACTGCGCCTGGGGCATCTGTTGGTACGGCTGCTGGTATCCCAGCGGGTATTGCTGGGGGTATGCCTGTGCATATCCCGTTTGCGGCGCGTATTGAGCCGGATACCCTTGCGGGTTCGGTTGATAGGACATCTGCTGTGCGGCCGATGCGCCCGCCATCTGCTGCAAGGTTCCCACGTCCTGGCCCATCGCTGGCTTTGCATCGGGTATGTTCTGGGGAATCGCGCCCGAGGGTGCCTGGAGCTCTTGCATGGGGGCCATGCCAGGCTGCTGTATGGGGGTCATTTGCTGTTGCACCTGTTGCATCGCTGCGGGTTGCTGCGTGAAGGCGCCCGGCATGGGATATGCCTGCTGCTCTGTTTCGGGTCGCACGGCTGCCCCGCGCCCGCCGGCACGTTCGATTTCCTGCACGCGCTTGGGGTCCAGACTTACCGTCACGACGGTGCCGTTGCCCATGTTGTCCTCGATGGAGACGGCGCCGCCGGCGTTTTCCAAGTACTCCTGTACCATGGGAAACCCGGCGCCGGTGCCGCGGATATACCGTTTCATCTTGCTGTTTGCGCTGGTTACGCCAAAGTCGAAGGCACGCTCTTTGTCGTCGATGCCCGGACCCTGATCGGCAAAGCGGATGGTATCACCACCGTCGAGAATCGAGATGATGGGCTCTGCAAAATGCGCGTGGATAAAGTTTTCGACAATCTCGCGGATAACCATCAGCGAGATGCGTCCTCCCTGCTCTTTCATGCACTGGTAGACGGTGTTGGTTGTCTCTTCCAGGTAGGTACGGACGTCTTGCGGTTCGATGACGATGACGCGCGGTGTCGACAGCATGTCATCGTAGACCGCGATGCGCGCTGCATACATGGCCCTTGGTGCTTGTGCGGTGACTTGCTCGCCCTCGTTGCGTTCCTCGCGCACGCCGGTGATGTGCTCGTTGTCGGGTGCCGGATCACCGGAATCGACCATGGTGTAGAAGTCGTCAGACATGCCGCTCGCAATCTTTCAAAAGGTTTTGAACAAATAGTAGCTCACCACGCAATGTTTCTCATCTTTCGACAAGTTTTCAAAACCTGTTGAAAACTTTGGAAAACTGACGAAAAGTTCTCAACATTTCCAACATGACCTGTTGAAAACTCGATGAAATTTCGTGAAAAGTTGCCTGCTGCCTCAAGTGCCGGTTCTGCTTATGGGGGAACCGTGTACTCTTTGCAACCTTTTACCTTTGATTTCTTGACATTTGAACATTGATTTCCCTACAATCTTCAAGCTCACGTGTCTATATCTGCGTCCGCGCCCCCGCGGACACTCGAAATGCAGCAGGAGGAACTTAAGATGAAGCGTACGTATCAGCCTAATAAGCGTAAGCGTGCCAAGACCCATGGCTTCCGTGCCCGTATGGCCACTAAGGGTGGTCGTGCCGTGCTCGCCCGTCGTCGCGCCAAGGGCCGCAAGCGTCTCACTGTCTAGCAGCGATACACACATCTCGCATGAAGACTATTAAGTCTCGGCAAGATTTCGAGCATGTGTTCAGTCAGGGGCGTCGTTTCAATCACCCTCTGATTCGAATGACCATATGTGAATCGGTTGGCGAAGGCGACTCCGGAAGGGTCGCCTTCGTTGGTGCTAAACGACTCGGTTGTGCTGTCGTGCGCAACCGATCTAAGCGTGTGATGCGCGAGGCCGCCCGCAGCTGCGGATTTCCCGTTGCGGGTTATGACATCATCTTGTTCGCGACTCCCAAGACGAGGGTTTCCTCGCCGCAGGAGATGGACAAGGCATTGCGTTCGCTTATGAAACGCGCCGGCGTTGCCGGGGAGGAGCGATGAGCAATCACGTTTTGCGACGTGTTGCCATCGCTCCTATTCGCATATATCAACAGGTTATTTCGCCCTTATTGCCTGACGCCTGCATTTTTTACCCAACGTGCTCACAATACGCTATCCAGGCGATTGAGAAGTACGGTGTTTTGAGAGGCTGCTGGCTTGCCGTGAGGCGCATCGCTCGCTGCAATCCCCTGCACGTCGGCGGTTATGACCCTGTGCCTTAGCGGGCACTCGCTATCGGAGGAAAAATTACATGTGGGATTGGATCGTTAACATCCTTTTTGAGCTGCTCAAGCTCATCCAGACCTTTGCGGTCGACTGGGGCCTGTCCATCATCATTCTGGTGGTCATCATCCGTCTGCTGCTGACGCCGCTTATGCTCAAGTCGACCAAGTCGACGGCTCGCATGCAGGTGCTGCAGCCTAAGATGCTCGAGATCCAGGAGCGCTATGCCGACGATCCCCAGCGTCAGGCCGAGGAGATGCAGAAGTTCTACAGCGAGAACAAGTTCAACCCCATGGCTGGTTGTCTGCCGCTGTTGATCCAGATGCCCGTCCTGTTCGCCCTGTTTACGCTACTGCGTAACCTGCCGAACTACTTTAGCGACGGCACGTTCTCGTTCTTCAACATCCTGCCTGACCTTACCACCACGCCGAGCGCTTCCTTTGCCGATGGCTTTATGGTTGCGCTTCCTGCGCTGGTTTGCCTGATTCTGTTCGCTGTCTTGACTCTGATTCCGCAGCTGTATATGTCTCGCAATCAGACTGGTCAGCAGGCCCAGAGCATGCGCATGATGGCCGTCGTCATGACCGTCATGATGCTTTGGATGGGCTGGAGCCTGCCCGTCGGCGTTCTGCTTTACTACGATGTGTCTTCTGCCTGGCAGGTTATCCAGCAGATCTTCGTGACGCAGAAGGTTATCGACAAGGCCAAGGCCGATGAGGAGGAGCGCCTCAAGAACGCTCCGCTGCAGGTCGAGGTTACCCGTCGCGAGAAGAAGCCGCGTCCGCACAAGAAGAAGTAGTCGGGATATCAATCTTATTTAGGTACCTAACTTTTGGAGTACGTTATGTCTGAAGAGATCATCGAGGATATGCTTGAGGAGGTTGCCCCGCAGATTGCGGGCGATTATCCCGAGATTGCACAGCGCTACAAGGCCGGTGAAGAGCTGACCGATGAGGAGCTCGACACCATTGCCGATGTTGCGATTTCTATTCTGCGTTCCATCCTTTCGCACTTCGATGCCGCCAACTCTCCTATTGATGAGTACGAGGGCGACGAGGGCGAGCTGATTCTGGATGTTACGGCTCCTGATCTTGCTGTTCTCATTGGCCGTCATGGTCGTACCCTTGATGCCCTTCAGGTTATGTTCTCTCTGCTGGTGAGCCGCAAGCTTGGCTTTAGGTATCCGGTTGTGGTTGACGTTGAGGGGTACAAGAGCCGTCGTCAGGACAAGGTTGCCTCTATGGCTCAGTCTGCCGCCGAGCGTGCCATTCGTACTCATAAGAGTGTTTCGCTTCCGCCCATGAATGCCTATGAGCGTCGACTGGTTCATATTGCACTTCGTGGCAATGATGCCGTCGATACCCATTCTGAGGGTTCTGACCCTGATCGCCAAGTGGTGATTGTTGCTCGATAATCTACTCGAGCTTATGCTAAGGGGGCGTGGTTTCCACGTCCCCTTTTTTTGTCAAAAGTTCTCGATACACTGATTTTTGTCAGAAAGGAGCTTCTGTTGTTTGTACTTACAGATCAGCAGGCTGACGAGATGCTGAGTCGTCTAACTTCCTATTGCAAAGAGTATTCCCTGAGTGTAACTGATACTGAGCTGAGGAAATGTATTCAGCATTTGGATTTGGTTCTAGAAACAAATAAGACAACCAACCTCACCCGTATTCTTAACGTAGAAGACGCTGCGGTACTTCATATCCTCGACTCACTTGTCTTGCTCCCTTATGTCAATAAGGCTCCTGAGGGAGCTTTGCTTGATATGGGAACAGGTGCTGGCTTTCCTGGTATTCCGTTAACGATAACAACGCATCGTAAAGTTACTTATATTGACTCTGTTGGCAAGAAGGTTGACGCTGTCAATACATTTGTTCATGCTCTTGGATTGAAAAATGGTCATGCAGTTCATGATCGCCTTGAAGAATATGCTCGAAGCCATAAGAAGCAGTTCTCTGTTGTAACCGCCCGCGCATTGGCCCCTCTACCGATTCTTGTTGAGTATGCCGCTCCGTACCTCAAGGATGGTGGGATATTTGTTATCACGAAGGGCAATCCTACGGATGAGGAGCTTGCTTCCGGCATGTCAGTGGCTAAGATCTGCGGCTTCACCTTGCTTCTGAATGACGCAATTGATTTGCCTGAGGGCTTGGGTCACAGGGAGTTCATTGTTCTTAAGAAGAGTCATCCAGCATCCGTTTCATTGCCTCGTGCAAATGGCATGGCAAAGAAGAATCCGCTTGCCTAGATGTTTCACGTGAAACATAATGGATACTAACAACTTGCAGTGTTTCATGTGAAACACTGATGTTGATATTGAATCGGAATGTTTCACGTGAAACATCCTCCGTTTAACAGCTTAAAACACACCAGGAGGGACCGTGGGATTTCGCGACGTTAAGCGTTCTAAGAGCGCAAAAGACACGCGTATTATTGCAATCATCAATCAAAAAGGCGGCGTCGGTAAGTCAACGACGGCTGTAAACCTTGCAGCAGCACTGGGTGAGCAGGGTCGCAAGACGCTGATTGTCGATTTTGATCCGCAGGGAAACAGCACCAGTGGATTCGGAATTGAAAAAGAAGACCTTGAGCAGTGCATCTATGATGCATTGCTGAATGACGTGCCGGCTGAATCGCTTGTTCTTGATACAAATTGCAAAAAGGTATTCGTTATTCCGGCGACAATTCAGCTTGCAGGTGCCGAAATTGAGCTCGTAAGCGCAATTGCTCGTGAAACCCGCCTTAAAGATTTGCTTGAGCCGATTCAGGATGAGTTCGATTTTATATTCATCGACTGTCCTCCTTCCCTTGGCCTGCTTACAATCAACGCTTTGACCGCAGCAGACAGCGTTTTGATTCCGATCCAGTGCGAGTATTATGCACTCGAGGGCGTAACGAAGCTGCTTGAGTCAATGAAGATGGTCAAATCGCGTCTGAACAAGGGCTTAGACACCTATGGCGTGCTTATGACCATGTATGACTCACGTACTTCTTTGTCGAATCAGGTTGTTGAGGAAGTTCAGTCGTACTTTGGTGATAAGGCTTTTAAGACCTTAATTCCTCGTACCGTAAAAATCTCTGAAGCTCCGTCTTTTGGAGAGCCGATAATTACCTATGCGCCTCAAAATAAGGGTGCAAAAGCGTATATGAACCTTGCAAAAGAGGTGATCAAGCGTGCCTAGTGCAAAGAAACGTGGCGGATTGGGACGTGGACTCAATGCTTTGGTCTCAGAGGCCGAGTATGAGACCGGTGGTTCGGCTGCATCGGCTTCAAATGCCGCATCTGAAACAAAACTGCCTATTGAGGATGTTGTCCCTAATCCAAATCAACCTCGAATTCACTTTAATGAAACAGAACTTCGCGAGTTGAGCGAGTCAATCCAAGAACATGGCGTTTTGCAACCACTATTGGTCCGCAAGCACGGAAATGGCTATGAGATTATTGCCGGTGAGCGTCGTTACCAGGCATCGAAACTCGCTGGCCTTGAAGAATTGCCAGTCATCATTAAGGAAGTTAATGATGACGAAATGCTCGCTCTTGCACTTATCGAGAATCTTCAGCGTTCTGATTTGAACCCTGTCGAAGAGGCAAAGGGTTATCGTCAGCTCATTGATGCCAGCGGTATGACGCAGGAGGCGTTATCAAAGGCTGTCAGTAAGTCTCGTTCCGCAATTACAAATTCGCTTCGTTTGCTAGATCTTCCCGAAGTCGTACAGCAGATGATTTTCGAAGGCAAGCTTACTGCAGGCCATGCAAGAGCGATTCTTGCAGTTCCATATGAAGATGCCAGGATTCGACTTGCTGAAAAAGTTGTCGCAGAAGGTCTTTCCGTTAGAGCGACAGAAAATCTTGCTCCGTTGTTTTCTGCCGGAGAGACGCCAAGGACCCCGAGGCCAGCAACGCCTCAGTCATTCAAAAAGGCCGCTCGAGTACTTCGTCAAGTTTTCAATACGAATGTACGCGTGAAGAGCTCACGTGGTAAGAACAAAATCGAAATCGAGTTCAAAGACGAGGAGGAGCTCTCCCGTATCCTTGGTGAAATGATTCAATTTGGGCAGGAGGATCAGGATGAAGAATAAGGTTCTCGCGGTCGTTGCGTTGGCAACCACCGTCGTCGCTGGTGCCTTTGCTGGTTATAAGCTTGCGACAGATGATGAACTTCGAGGTCGACTGCTGCGCGGAGCTCAGGATATCGTCGATACATCTAAGAAGAAAATGGATGTGATGACCGAAGACGTCGCTATGCGCACTGCTCAGGTGACTAAGAATCCCAAGATTAACCAAGACTGGGTTAACCATCAGTGGGAAAATGTTGGCTATTAGGTACCTAACAATTACTTGCCTGTTTTGAAGGGGTCCTTGTCTGATTCATGAGACAAGGACCCCTTATTTTGGCCATAAAACTAAGTTCACGTAAATCAAGTCCACTAGGATGAAAACAAATGAAACAGCCCTGGTTGCATTATTTGCAACCAGGGCTGTCGGATGTTTCACATGAAACGTTATGGGGTGCAGACTCCCCTATGCGTTCTTCTGGACCTTGAAACGTTGCTTCAGTTGACCGCAGGCGGCATCAATATCATTGCCGCGAGAATTACGAATCGTGGTCTCGATGCCACGGGACTCAAGGCGGCGCTGAAGATCTTCAACCTTATGAATCGGAGACGGCTTGAGCGGGCTGCCCTCGATGTCGTTAAGCTGAATTAGGTTAACGTGGCACAGCGTTCCCTCGCAGAAGTCGCAAAGCGCCTGCATCTCGGGATTCGTGTCGTTGACGCCTTCGATCATGGCATACTCATAGGTCGGTCGGCGTCCGGTCTTCTCGGTGTAGAGCTGAAGCGCCTCGTGAAGGCGCAGGAGCGTGTACTTCTTGACGCCAGGCATGATCTTGTTGCGCGTGGACTGGATAGCGGAGTGCAGCGACACAGCGAGCGTAAACTGCTCGGGAATGTCGGCAAACTTGCGAATGCCAGGAATAACACCGCTGGTAGAGACAGTAAGGTGACGGGCTCCAATACCGATACCGTCGGAATCGTTAAGGATGCGCAGTGCCTTGAGGACCTCGTCGTAGTTAGCGAAGGGCTCGCCCTGACCCATGAAAACGACGCTTGTGGCGCGCTCGCCAAAATCATTCGAGACGTGCAACACCTGGTCGACGATCTCTTGAGCGGTCAGAGAGCGCTTGAGGCCGTTGAGACCGGTGGCGCAAAAGGCGCAGCCCATGCCACATCCTGCCTGGGTGGAAACGCAGACGGAAAGCTTGTTACGACGGGGCATACCGACAGTCTCGACGGAAATGCCGTCATGATACTCGAGTAGATATTTGCGAGAGCCGTCCTTGGAAACCTGCTTGGTGAGCTCGGTCGGCGTGTCGAAGGCAAAGGCCTCTTTAAGCTGCTCGCGGAAAGCCTTGGGAAGGTTGGTCATATCGTCAAACGAACAAACGTTCTTCTCAAAGACCCATTCGATGAGCTGCTTCGCGCGGAAGGCAGGCTGGCCGAGTTCGGCCACAAGCTCGCGAATATCGTTTTGGCTCAAGTCGCGAATGTCCTGAGATTTAGTCCTGGGATTCATGGAAGCCTTTCGATTTTGGGGAAACGTAGAGGGTATCGCTACAATATGGTATCAGCTGCAGAAATTATAGAGGAGGAGTCTGCCCATGCCGGGTAAAAGCCTAGAGAACATGCACGTAGCGGTCTTGGCGGGCGGTCATTCCGCCGAGCGCGAGATTTCGCTCAATTCGGGAAAGAACGTCGTGGTGGCCTTGAAGGAGGCTGGCTACACTTCGGTGGAGCTGCTCGACACGGCTGCCGATGATTTTATGGTAACCATGGCGACCGGCGGCTTTGACGTGGCGTTTATCGCCATGCACGGTGCCGGCGGCGAGGATGGTGCCATGCAGGGTGCCATGGAGACCCTGGGTATCCCCTACACGGCGTCGGGTGTGCTGGCGAGCGCCTGCGGTGCCGACAAGGAGGTCTCGAAGCTCCTATACGCCAAGGCGGGCATTCCCATTGCCCCCGGCCTGGCGCTCGAAGTGGGCGATGAAGTCGATATCGATCATATCGTCGAGATTTGTGGCGAGCGCTGCTTTGTGAAGCCGGCCGTAAACGGTTCCAGCTATGGCATTTCCCTGGTCCATGAGCCCTCCGAGCTTCCCGCGGCAATCGCCAAGGCGTTTGAGTACGGCGACAAAGTGCTGGTCGAGAAGTGTATCGAGGGTACCGAGATCACCGTCGGCGTATACGGCGAGGATGACGTGCGCGCCCTGCCGATCGTTGAGATCCGTAAGCCCGAGGACTGCGAGTTCTACGATCTGGACGTGAAGTATGTCGACCCTACAGACATTCATCGCATTCCGGCGCAGATTTCGCCCGAGAACTACGCTCGTGCCCAGGAGCTAGCCTGTGCCGCCCATAGGGCGCTCGGTTGCTTGGGCATCTCGCGCAGCGATTTTATCGTGAGCGAGGACGGCCCCGTTATCCTCGAGACCAATACCATTCCCGGCATGACCGATACGTCGCTGTATCCGGATGAGATCCGCCACACCGACGACATGACGTTCCCGCAGGTCTGTGACAGCCTGATCCGTATGGGTCTTCGTCGAGCGGGCATTGCATGCTAATCGAGGACGCGGTTTCATCAGGAACGCCGCAGTTTGTCATCGACTCCTATGCCACGCTTGCCGAGCGCGCCAAAACCCAATCGTTTGGTCTCATCGAGGAAGATGTTATCGTCCTCGATACCGAGACCACGGGTCTTTCGGTGCAGGACAACGAGCTTATTGAGATATCGGCGGCCCGCCTTTCGGGCCGCGAGATCGTCGACCGCTTCGATACCTTCGTGCATCCCAAGCAGCTGATTCCCGCCGAGATTACCGAGCTCACGAGCATTACAAACGCCGATGTGGCAGATGCCCCATCGGCCGTCGATGCCGTGGCCGCTCTCGCCGATTTTGTCGGCGGCTGCCCGGTGATCGCGCATAACGCCACCTTCGATCGTTCGTTTATCGAGTCGGTCAAGGGCGGTGTCAACGTCAGCGACATCTGGATCGATTCGCTGGCGCTGTCGCGCATCGCGCTTCCGCGCCTGGCCTCGCATAAGCTGTCTTTCATGGCCGACCTGTTTGGCTGCGACTCGGTGTCGCACCGCGCCAACGCCGATGTCGACGCCCTGTGTGGCGTATGGCGCGTGTTGCTCGTGGCGCTCACCGACTTGCCCCAGGGCTTAATGGCGCGCCTGGCCGACATGCATCCCGACGTACCCTGGTCCTATCGTCCCATCTTCTCCTTCTTGGCGGGGCAGAACCCCGGTTCCATCTTCTCTCTCAGCGCCGCCCGCGCCGACGTACTCAAGGCCGATCGGGCCGATGACCGCGTTGATGCGGACGAGCTGCCGGTCCTTAAGATGCCGAGCCTCGAGGAAATCGAGGCGGACTATGCCCCGGGCGGCCTGGTTAATCGCATGTATCCCACGTATGAGCCGCGCGATGAGCAGATCGCGATGGCGCTCGAGGTCCGTGACGCACTCGTTACGGGAACGCATCGCGTGATTGAGGCGGGCACGGGCGTCGGCAAATCGATGGCTTACCTGGTGCCTTTTGCCGAGGCCGCGCGCCGCAACAACATCACGGTTGGTATCGCGACTAAATCGAATAATCTTGCCGACCAGCTCATGTATCATGAGCTGCCCAAACTTGCCGAGCAGCTGGACGGGGGTCTATCGTTTTGCGCCCTCAAGGGCTATGACCACTATCCATGCTTGCGCAAACTTGAGCGTATGAGCCGCGGCCAAGTCGAAATTACGACTAAGCGTGATCCTGCCGACACGCTTACGGCAGTCGCGGTCATCATGGCGTACGTGTGTCAGTCGGCCGATGGCGACCTCGACTCGCTCGGCATTCGCTGGCGCAGCGTCAACCGTCCCGACTTTACGACGGCGTCGCGCGAGTGCGCCCGTCGCCTATGCCCGTTTTTCCCCGATAAATGCCTGGTCCACGGTGCCCGCCGTCGCGCGGCACATGCCGATGTGGTGGTCACTAACCATTCCCTGCTGTTCCGCAATGTTGCGGCCGAGGGCAGAATCTTGCCTCCGATTCGTCACTGGGTGATCGATGAGGCCCACTCCATCGAGCGCGAGGCACGCCGTCAATGGGCGCGCGTGGTGTCGGCGGATGAATCGCGCGTTCTGTTTGAGCGCCTGGGTGGCTCGAGCACCGGAGCGCTGAGCCAGGTTTCCCGCGATTTGGCAACCTCGGAGGGCTCTACGCTCTACCTGGGTCTTACCGCCAAGGCGACGTCGACGGTTGTGCGTGCGAGCATGGCGATTGCCGATGTGTTTGACGGCGTTCGCGAGCTTGGCCGCCGTGCCCGCGGGAGCTATGACAATGCGAACCTATGGATTGGCCCCGAGCTGCGCGAATCTGACGACTGGCATGATTTCTTACAGTCGGCCTACACTGCCATCGACGCATTGGAACAAGCGGACAAGAGCGTCGATGCACTGGTACAAGCCGTCGCCGTCGACAAGCCCGAGGTTGTTGTCGACCTGGGTGATATCTCGCGCCGCCTACACGAGCTGGCCGAGAACCTCAAACTCATCATTGACGGTACCGACGAACACTACGTGTACTCGTTGCAAGTCAATCGCAGGCTGCGTGCCGGCGGCGAGTCGATGACCGCGGAGCGCATCGATATTGGCGAGGCCTTGGCAACCGAGTGGCTGCCCGAGGTCCACACGGCTATCTTCGCATCGGCGACCATGACGGTTTCCAAGAGCTTTGAGCACTTTAACCACGCCGTCGGCCTCGATCGCATCGGCGCCTCGACATCATCGTCGCTGCACTTGGATTCGAGCTACGACTTCGATTCGAATATGGCTGTAGTCGTTGCGGGCGATATCCCCGATCCGCGCGATCGTGAGAGCTATCTTTCGGCGCTCGAACGCGTGCTGGTCGACGCTCATCTTGCCATGGGCGGCTCGGTGCTCACGCTGTTCACCAACAGGCGCGACATGGAGGAACTGTACGCTCGCGTCGAGCCCAAGATGGCTCGTGCGGGTCTGGAGCTCAACTGCCAGCAGCGCAACTCGTCTCCTCGTCGCCTGCGCGATCGCTTTATCAACGAACCGACCTCATCACTCTTTGCGCTTAAGGCCTTTTGGGAAGGGTTTGACGCCAGCGGCGAGACGCTGCGCTGTGTCATCATCCCCAAGCTGCCGTTCTCGAGCCCCACAGACCCGCTCTCATGCGAGCGCAATCTGCGTGAAGACCGCGCTTGGGCGCGCTATTCGCTGCCCGAGGCCGTGCTCGAGGTCAAGCAGGCCGCCGGTCGCCTCATTCGCTCATCGACCGATTGTGGCGTACTCATCTTGGCCGACCCGCGCCTGGTGACGAAGGGCTACGGCAAGAAATTCTTAACGTCGCTGCCCACGAGTTCCTATCAACGCATCGAGTCGGCACAAATCGGGCACTATCTACAGCTGTGGCGCGCGCGCCACGAGCGGCGCCGCTAAAGCGGACAGACGAGGGATTTTGCCATATCGCACAGACGCTCTGACAGGGCGGGGTCATCCAGGATGCGGATGGCCCCGCCCGCTGCGATTACCTGGCTTAACAGCCAGCGCTCGGAGCCGTAGCGCACGTTTACTGTTGAGCTGTCCGCTCCATTGGGTTCAATCGACATGACGCCGGGCCAGTCTAGGCGCTCTGCCAAGGCGCGCGGCATGAGAAGCTTCGCGCTCCGCTCCGCCTGGGCGAGGGAGTCATGGAGGGTCGCGGGCTCCGGTGCGTGGCGCACGACGGAGTCGTCGGTCAAGACCAGGCCCTCGATTTTATCCATACGATAGGTACGCTGCTCGTCGACCGCGACATCCCAGGCAATCAGATACGTTTGGTCGCCGTTTGCTGTGATGCGCAAGGGGTCGACCAAACGCTCGCGCGCTTGTGTGTCATCCATCGAGCGATACGAGATGCGGCAGCGAACGCCGTCCCGAATGGCGCAGCTCAGCTGCTGCCAGTGCGATCCGTGGGCGACGGTGTCAAAGACGCGCTGGTTGTAGCCGAGCTCTTTGGGAAGAAGGGCGCGCCGTATTCGAGCCGCCGCTTGGGGTTCGATCCCCAATGATTCAAGTTCATGGTTGAGCACAGCGCCCTCGGCGGCACTCAGGCGCAGCGGTAGCACGCGCCCCGCGTCACCGGTGAGGACCACGCACTCGCCGCGGCGTTCACAGATAATGCGTGCACCCGATTCTCGGTCCGCAAGCGTCGAGACGATCTCGAGAATCTCGTCGAGCGATGCCCCCGTGATATCAAAGCGGCTGCAAAGCTCGTCTCGTGTCATGCCATTCTCGCCGGCGGCGTAGAGGGCCTCCATGATGTCGATGGCGCGCGAGAGTCTTTGCTCGCTGGTGAGTTTACGCACGGGCATGTTCGTGCACCGTCCTTTCGATGAGGTGATTCCACGCCCGCTTGAGAGCATCGGGGGCGACGGGCCTCATGCCATCCATGGCATGGGCCATGCAAAACGAGGCTGCGGCCTCAAAGTCGCGCACGTCAACGGTCCAAGTCCACTCTGCTTCGGTGCGCGTGAGTTCGCCTCGTCCGCGTGTGAGACCGCTGATCATATCGGCCTGCGCTTCACGCGCGAACGAGAACGTAGCCGCAACAGGTGGGCGGTCGGCAAAATCGAACTCAAAGAATAAGTAATCGTTGAGGTTGAAATCCGCAGGAATGGCGTAGGCCTTCGAAGGCCTCCAGGCGCGAATGATGCGGTCGCAGCGGAATGTTCTGATATTGTCGGTGGCATTGTCGAGGCCGCAGAAGTATGCCGTACCCTCGCGCTCGAACATGCCGTAGACGCAAACGGTCCGCTCGCGTTGCTCGCCGCGTCCGTTTTGGTACAAAAAGCGCAGCGCGCAACGCTCGGCAAAGGCACTCCATACCGCATCGACGGCGGGAGAGCGGCGGATCGGTGCCTCTCCTGTCGTCGACATGCCGGTGAGGTAGGCAATCTTGGAGCGAATGTCGGCAAGTGGCGCGGCAAAGGTGGATGAGCCTGCCGCGAGTGTCTGGTCGATGGCATTGAGCAGGATGTCGGCATCGTCTGCGGTGATGAGACCGCCCGCGGCAAACGTGTGCTCGCGGTCGATCGTCCACGCGCTCTCTTCGGTTTCCTGCGCCCCGGCGGCACGAACCTCCCTGATAACGATGCCGCGCTCGAGCAGCTTGTCGCGATCGCGGCGGAACTTACGCTTGTCTGAGTCGATATTGCCCGAGCCGTATCCCAGATCGGAATCCAGGACGATTTGCTCGGTCGTCAGCGGTTCGGGAGAACTGTTGAGTACAAAGAAAAGGTTGAGGATGCGCTGAGCCGTTTTATCGAAACCGGGCTCGGGTGCCCCCTTTTTAATTGTCGCGGTCGCGTCGCTTGCCGTCATAGAATCCTCGCATGAGAAGGTCGTTTGTTGCCATGATTTTAGTCCGATATGGAGATTAGGCTATATCCTTGTCCGCTCGCGGCGTTAAGATGGCCCGAATTCGGTCGTTTGCGCTCGCTCGGGGTATACTTTCGACTATATACGGTTCTAATGTGCATGCATTGGGCCTATTTGTCGGATTATGGATGTGGAGCGCACATGGCGAACACCCAGAACTATATTAACCACCTGCTGCAGAACACCGGCATTACGCCGGCGTGCAGTGAAGAAGAGCGCCTGGCTGCCGAGGATATCGCCCAGATTTTCCGCAACCACGGCTTTGACCCCGAGGTGCAGGAATTTAATGCTCCCGCGCCCAGCAGGCTGGCGTTTGCCGTTACCGGTATTCTGGCGTTTGCCGGCGCCCTGCTGATGGGCATCGGCGGCGGTATCGGCTTGGTCGGCACCTTGCTGGCCATTGTCGGTGCCGTGCTCTACGTGCTCGAGCGCACGGGGCATCCCGTGGTTTCGCGCCTGGGGAAGACCGGTGTGAGTCAAAATGTCATCGCCTATCACAAGGCCTCGGGCCCGCTTGCGTCTCCGCGCAACCGCCCGGTCGTCGTGGTGGCCCACTATGATTCCCCCCGCGCCGAGCTCCTTGCTCGCGAGCCCTACGCTCCGTATCGCGCGCTCATCGCCAAGCTCCTGCCTGTCGCCACGATCGCGCCCGCGGCTGTCGCCATCCTGCGTATCCTGCCGCTTCCCGGCGTGCTCAAGGTGCTGCTGTGGGTTGTCGCGATTCTGGCCTCCCTTGTGGCACTGGCCAACGCCGCCAATATCATCTCCAACCGTTTTGTGCTCCCCTACACGTCTGGCGCGGTGTGCAACAAGTCCTCTGTTGCCGCCATGCTCGGTGTCATGGACAACGTTGCCCCTTATCAGGGCGAAAACGAGTTCCCCGACGACATTCCGTTCGATACCTATTTTGGCGAGCAGAAGCGTCGCGCCGAGGAAATGGCGCGCGCGGCGGCCGAGTATGCCGCGGCCCAGCAGCAAAACGACTACGGCAACACCATTGAATATGAGGAACCTTCCTACGACGAGGACGAGTTTGGCCAGCCGGTGGCGCCTGTCGATGTACCCGAGCAGGACGAGGCTTTTGATGGACAGATTGATGGTTTTGAGGGTGCCTCTGCCGACGAGACGCTGATCGGCGTTATCGCCCCCGAGGCTCAAGACCAGACTGCCCAGGCCGAAGTGTCCACCGAGGAAACGTCCACCGCCGAGCCGGCGGAGGAGCCCGCGGTGGTCGAAGCCGCTGAGCCCGAGCCCAAGCTCTATCACAATGCCGCCGGCAATATCCGCTTTGGTTCGGATGCCATCCGTGCGCTCGGCATGCTTCCCGAGTCCTGCACGCTCGATTACGAAGAGGGCGAGGAGCCGACGTTCGAGCCGGAGCCTGCTCCCGTTGCACAGGAGCCCGCACCCGCGGCAAATACGGCTG
>CAJJVE010000014.1:0-17212 GCA_905196265.1 uncultured Collinsella sp.
ACGACTTGTTGTTTGACCCCAAGGAGGTACCCGATATGTTCTGCCCCGGTTGTGGCGCCAAGATCGACGACGGCGCTCGTTTCTGCCCTGTTTGCGGCCAACAGATCCAGGCGGCGACCGCTGCCCCTGCGAACGCGGCCGCCCCGGCTCAGTCCGCCCCCGCGGCTCAGCCCGCCCCAGCCGCCCAGCCCCAGCCCGGCCCCGCCTTTGCCGCGGCGCCTGCCATGCATGCGGCTGCCCCCGCCTCTACCGTGCATCCGGCCCTGTCCATCGCCCGTATCATCCCTTGCGCTCTTGCGGTGGTCGCGATCGTTCTCTCCTTTATGCCGTGGTTTAGCATCTCGCCCACGGTGGTACAGGCATCGAGCTACGCGAGCCAGGGTGCCAACTTCTTGAGCCAACTTGCCGGCCAGAACACCGACTATTCGTCGAGCCTGGGCTTTGACGAGAGCTACAACGTCTGGAGCCTGGGCAAGGCCGGCGAGGTCGCCGTTGCCTACCAGAGCATGTACGACTCGGCGTCCGACCTCGCCAGCTCGCTGAGCGACTCCTACTACGATGACTATTCCGACTCGGGCCACGGTCATGCTGTGAGCATCACGAATCCCAACTACGGCAAGGTTTCCTCCGGCGACGTCTCCTTTATCTCGATGGCCGTTACCGCCTTTTGGGCCCTCGGCTTGCTCGCCTCGATTGCCGGCATCGTGCTCTACCTTACCCAGGGCCTCAAGGTCGTGCTTCCCGCTGGCTGTGGTCTCATGGTGCTCTCGGTGCTGGCCTTTGAGCTGCTGTACGTCAACATGATGAGTGCTATTGGCTCTGCGGCGACCACCCCCATCTTTACGGCGCTGTTTGCCATCGCCGCCGCCGTGCTCACCTTTGTGCTGCGCGAGCAGACTGTTCCGTCGGCTCACTAGAAAACCGGCGCTCAACACGACCGATTCGTGACCCATGGCGGCCGAGGACAACATCCCCGGCCGCTTTTCTTTTTCGTCTTTACCCTCGATCAGCAGGCAAAACAAAAAAATTTGCGATGAGAGGCAATGTTGCGCAACAACTTTTTGATTTTTGCCCTCATGGTATTGGTAGCAAAGAAAGGCAGGTGCTTACCAAGATGGATCAGACGACCGATAAGAAGAACGTCGCGGCGGCCCCGATCGACGCCAAGGTCGACATGGTTGCCAAGCTCGCTGGCGTCGACGGGCTCAAGCTCGTCTCGAGCGCGGCGGGCGGCACGCAGGTCTTTGTCGGTTCCTGCACGGCTGACGGGCTGCGTGGCACCTCGTGCTCGCTCAAGCTCATCCGTGGCGACATCGATCACCTGCGTCGCCAGGGCGACTTCTTCTGTCGTGTCTCGGACACGCAGGCCGATGCCGGCGGTACCCTCACGCCCTCCTCGCATGGCTTGGCGCGCGTGCTCTTCCACGAGCTCGTCGCCCTGCCCGGGGATGACGTCGTGTTGGCCGTGGTGACCGTCATGGTTCCGGGCGTGTCGTTTGCCGATGTGGTGCGCACCTGCGCTACGGGCGTGCGCACCCTCTCGTTTGCGCAGTCGCTTTTGCTCGTGTCCTCGTGCTTTAAGGCACTTGCCCAGGCACAGGCCGCCTTTGGTGGGACGTTTGTCCATCAGGACCTTAAGCCCTCCAACATCGTGTTCGAAAGCGACCCCTTTGATCTGGCGCCCGACCTTTTGGGGGATATTCCCCGGGCCGCCCTCATCGATCTGGACTTTTCGTTTTTGGCCGAGGAGGGGGCGTATCGCGCCCGCCCGCATGGAACGCCGGGCTATCTGGCACCCGAGCTCCTGCTGGGGGAGGCCGATGGGGCACGCTACGCCCTGCCCGCGTCCGATGTGTTCTCGCTGGGCGTCCTTGCCCACGAGGCGCTCTGCGGCAGCCTGCCGTACCTGCCGGGCGCACCCGACGTCGGTGGCTCCGGCAGCGCGTGGCGGGATTTCCTCGGGGCCTGCCGAGACACGGGCGCCGAAGCCATTGCGGTGGACGAGGGCCTGCCGGCGGACGTGCGCGCCGCCATCGCGGCGTGCCTGGCCAGCGACCCCGATGCTCGTCCAAAGGCGGCCCAGATGGCCCGCGTGTTTGACGACCTAGCTCGCCGCCACGTGCAGCTTAAGGGCGACTTTATTGGCGATCGGCACGTGATGGATGTGGTGACGCCCGTCACGTTGCTGTAATGCCGCCCGCACCGGCGGCGATGTTGAGTTACTGGACTGTTCCCGAGGTGTTGCGCAACAGCGCGGGAATGCGGTGGCCCCTAAAGTTTGGGGTGCCGGGGAGTTAGGAAAGGGGGCCTTATGGCGAGCTCCTCTCAGGTTTGCGATTGCGTTCACGAGCATGGCTGGGACAGTGCGTTCTACCGTTTTGCCGAGACCATCAGAAACCTGACGTGCGGCGGCTGCAACCACAAGCACATCTACGCGCTCGTGGGCACCCGTGGCAGGTATATCAACCACAGCAACCCGGTCGTTCGTAAGCGTACGGCCGCGGCGCTGTCCCGCCTGATGCATTCGAGCCGCTACGCAGCCGATATGCAGCAGGGCTATGCCGACGACAGCTCGGTGTTCTCCAAGGCCGCGACTTCGTTGATCGAGATGCTGCACGAGACGACCAAGCTGGACGATGCGGAGCTGTTTGACTACGCGCTCCACACCTCGTGGCCCGAGCTGCTGCGCGGACTGGAAAGCGAGCGTCGCGCCGGTCGCGAAGTCGATCCGCTGCGCATGGCCTGCGAGTCGCGCGAGGTGGTGCGCTGGGGCGAGCAGCAGGCCGCTTGCGGTTACGCCCCGCTTGCCGAGCTCTTTGCTGCCTGCTTTCGCACCATGGCCTTTGGCTGCCTGGACGATCGCTTCGCCCGCACGCTTTGTTCTCGTACGCCTGCGGAGTCCGATGACTCGCCGGCGGTGTGCGGCGAGCGCGTGTCCGAAGGCGCTTGCCTGGTGCGCACCACGGTCGGAGACGAACCGTGTATCTCGGGCGTGTGGTGCGTGGATGCCGACCGGCCCTTTTCGATCGGGCGCTTTAGCAGCTGCGACGCGATCGAGGCCGACCCGGTGGTCTCGCGTCTGCACTGTCGCGTGTTCATGCTCGACGGCACCTGGTTTTTGGAGGATGGCGGAAGCACTCACGGCACGCGCGTCCTGCGCGGTGAGGACGATGCCCTTTCCTGCGTTTTCGACAGCGGGGGAGAGAAGGGCCCCCGGGCCTTTCCGCTCGAATTCGGCGACCGCATTGTGCTCGCCGGCCGAATTACCTATTGGTTTTGCGCGCGCGACGCGCATGTTCTGACGATTGGTTAGCCAAATGGAAAAACGAGTTATTCAGCAGCGTGACGGTTCTATGGCACTCGGCTACGTGGTCGCCGACCAGCGTCAGCTCGACAAGCGTCTCTATGAAGCTGTAACCGGCGGCGTCGTGTCCTGCCTGCTGCCCGGCGCGCTTATGCGCTACCCCGATGGCGTGCTCGAGATGCGCTATCGCATTGCCGGTGAGACCTTGGAGCAGCGTCTGACGCGCCCCTTTGACGGCGCCGAGACCTGTGAGCTGCTCGATAGCATCTCCAGCGCGCTTGATGCTCTGGTTGCAAGCCAGATGCCGCTTATGAACCTGCGCTTTGCCGCCGACGAGGTGGTTATGGACGCTGCCGGCACCGGATGTCGCTTTGTGTTTTTGCCCATGACCGGCATCAAGCCCAACCTGGATGGTGTCCGCGTCTTCTTTGAGTCGGTCGCCGCCGCGGTCAAGCCCGCCGACGATATTGCCCAGAACGCGCTGACGTCGCTGAGCTCTTTCTTTAAGAAGTCCGGCCCCTTCGACATCTTGGGTTTCTCGCGCCATCTGAAGCAGGTGAGCGTGAGCGCGATGCTCATGGATGCCGGCACTACCGTGCTCGACGATGGCGATGGCGATGACCACGGCACCACGGTGCTCGATAGCGGCGATGACCACGGCACGACGGTGCTCGATGATGGCGAGGACCTGGACGTGTCTGCCCCCGGCCCCGTGCTGGGTACGGTCGTTCTTTCCGATTTGGAAGACGAGCCGATCGCCGCTACCGAACCTGCACCTGCGCCCGCGCCTGAGTCGCAGCCTGCCCCGGAGCCCGAGCCCGAGCCCGAGCCTGAGCCCGAGCCTGAGCCCGAGCCGGAGCCCGAGCCTGAGCCCGAATCCGAGCCGGCGCCTGAGGACGAGGACGACCTGGCCGACGCGCCCATCGCCCAGTCCCGCCCGGATCGCACTGGTGTGCTCAACCCGATCGACTTTAAGGTCGCCGAGGGTTACGAGTCCCTGTTCTCCCAGGATACGGTCGAGCGCCATGGCTCCCATGCGAGCGATGCCAAGGCGCCTGCGCACGCCGCCCACGCTCCCGAGCCCGAGCCTGCACCTGAGCCCAAGCCCGAGCCCAAGCCCGAGCCCGCACCTGAGCCCAAGCCCGAGCCCGCTCCCAAGTCCGAGCCGGCGCCCGCGCCCGCAGCTCCCGAGCGCCATCTGCGCTTCTACCTCACGCGCATTGCCACCGGCGAGCGCTTTGAGGTCCGCGGCCGTCGCTTTGTGGTTGGTAAGTCCAAGCACAGCTCGTTTATGGTCAAGGGCTCCACGACGGTTTCGCGCAGCCACGCGATCTTCGTTGCCGACGGTGCTACCTGCACCATCGAGGACGACAACTCGCGCAACGGCACCTTCGTCAACAACGAGCGCATCGATCCGGGCTTCCCGGTCGCACTCGTCGACGGCGACACCGTGCGCATGAGTGACGAGAACTTTGCATTCGAGGTCCAGCCCGCCTAAGGGCGTGCGACCCACGTTGAGATATTCGAGAAAGGAGCGCAGATGCTTTTCGAAGGGGCCGGTTATTCCAATGTCGGCCGAACGCGCGAATCCAACCAGGATAGCTACCTGATCAAGGTTGCCTCCACCCCCGTGGGCGATGTCGCCCTGGTCGCCGTCGCCGATGGTATGGGTGGCCTTGAGTGCGGCGAGCTCGCCTCTGCCGCGGTCATCAACATGCTGTCCGATTGGTTCGACAACAAGCTGCCCGTGGCCCTGGAGGCCATGGAGAGCTCCGTCGGCGGTTTCGAGAACTTCGTCGACGGTCAGTGGGGCGGCCTGGTTCAGGACATGAACATGGCGCTGATCCGCTACGGCATGGCCGAGCATATGAACCTGGGCACCACGCTTACCGCCATGCTCGCCATCGGCGGCCGCTATTCCATCGTGCACGTGGGCGACACGCGTGCCTACGAGCTCACCGAGTCGGCAACCAATCAGCTCACCGTCGACCAGACCTTTGTGCGCCGCGAGGTCGAGGCCGGTCGCATCACCCCCGAGGAGGCCCTCACGCACCCGCGCCGCAACGTGCTGCTGCAGTGCCTGGGTTCCACCAAGGAGGTCGTGCCCGATCTGATCCACGGCAACCTCGATCGCGATGCTATCTACCTGCTGTGCTCCGATGGCTTCCGCCATGTGCTCACCGACACCGAACTCCGTCGTCGCCTGGGCCCCGACGCCCTGGACGCCAACGCCTGGGACGCCGAGCGTCGTCGCGGCGCCTATGCCACCTGCACCGCCGCCGACCTGGACCGCGAGGAGCGCGAGGGCTTTGAGCCAGGTTGCGTCACGCAGCGCATCGCCGAGACGGCCCAGCTCGTCATGGATCGCAAAGAGGCCGATAACGTTACCGCGCTGGTGTTGCGCGTCCAGCCTCAGGGAGGTCGATAGCCCATGCCGTCTACCAGAAGCAGGCGAGAGGTCGACGCGCGCCGTAAGCGCGTGGGCGACGTCATCAAGGGCCGCTACAAGATTCTGTCGGTGATCGGCAAGGGCGGCATGAGCCGTGTCTACCTGGCCGCCGACCTGCAGCTCACCAACAAGCAGTGGGCTGTCAAAGAGGTCGACCGCAACGCGACCGACCCCACCGGCCGCCCCATCGAGCAGTCGCTGGCAAGCGAGGCCGAGCTGCTGTCCAAGCTCGATCACCCCAATATCGTCGACATCGTCGATATCGAGAAGACCGAGGACTTCATCTACGTCATCATGGACCACGTCGAGGGTACGTCCCTAGCCGACGTGGTGCGCCGCGAGGGCCCGCAGTCCGAGGAGGACGTGCAAAAGTGGATGCTGCAGGTGTGCGACGCCCTGGGCTACCTGCACCGTCAGGACCCGCCCATCGTCTACCGCGACATGAAGCCCTCCAACATCATGCTGCACCCCGATGGCTACATTAAGCTAATCGACCTGGGTGTTGCGCGCGAGTACAAGGACGAGGCCCGCAAGGACACCATCGCCTTTGGTACCACGGGCTACGCCGCGCCCGAGCAGTACGGCAAGGCCCAGACCGACGCCCGTACCGATATCTACGGCATCGGCGCCACCATGTGGCACCTGCTGGTGGGCGAGGCGCCTCCGGTCGAGTTCCCGCTGCCCAACGTTCACACCAAGAACGAGAACGTGGGCGAGGGCTTTGCCGACGTCATCATCCCCAAGTGCTGCGAGCTCGAGCGTGCCCGCCGCTACCAGGACTGCGACGAGCTGGCTGCCGACCTGGAGATCTACAAGGAACTCACCCGCGAGTTCCGCGATAAGCAGGCCCGCAAGGTCAAGACCTTCTTTGGCTGTGTCATCGCGTGCGTGGTGTGCCTGGTCGTGGGCATTGGCAGCATGGCACTGCGCGAGTCCACGATTACCGAGAAGTTCGACTACCAGATGAAGCTCGGCCGCGACCAGACTCAGTCGGCTCCCGAGAAGGCCGAGAAAGCCTACCTCGCCGCTATCGGCTATCGTCCGGGCGACGTCGAGGGCTACGAGGGCCTCATCGATGCTTACAAGGCCGACGGCACCTTCACCACCAAGGAGAAGGCGCAGCTCGACGACGTGTGCCAGCAGAACCTGACCGAGCTCGAGAACTCGAGCAGGTTCTCGGAGCTGTCTTACGAGATGGGACGTCTGTACTGGTACTTCTACTCCTATGGCGGCAGCAAGGACGACGAGGACGCCAACCGCACCACGCGCATCAAGGCGTCTGCCGAGTACTTTAAGAACGCCGCGGAGGATCCGTCGTTCGAGAACCGCGACAAGGCCAAGATCTACAACGGCATTGCGCAGTTCACGACCAAGATCGCCATCGCGGTTAAGACCGACGACGACTCCGACTCTATGTACAAGGAGTACTGGGGCAACCTGGAGGACCTGGCCGACGAGATCGCCAGCGAGTCCAACGAGACGGTGCGCCTTGACAGCTACGCGCTGATCTCCAACGCCATGGAGACCTACATGGATAAGTTCAAGGCCGCCGGCATTAAGAAGTCGCAGGCCGAGAAGCTCTACAAGAAGGTCGATTCGGGTCTTAAGTCCGTCTCGCCCAAGGATGACGATGCCGAGCAGCGTCGCGACGAGACCATCCAGCGCCTGGAGAACGAGGTCCAGCGCAAGATCACCACGGTGTATTCCAACGCCGTCGTCGCCGAGGATTAAGGAGGGGCGAACATGGAAAACGTTTACTTTTACGTAGCGATCGCCGCGTTTGTTCTCGCGGCCGTGCTCGCCGTCGCCGCGGTGGTTGTGTTTGTGAAGATGGATGTCATCAACGCCATCCGCTTCCTCCAGGGCAAGCGCGTGCCTACGTCTGGCGAGGGTACACGCCGTCGTACGACGCGCGGCTCGCGCGGTGCCGGTGCTAAAAAGTCCGGCAACCCCGCCCGCTCCGTGCTGGGTGGCCCCGAGGGCGACGACCGCGTGACCGACATTGCGCATGAGGGCCCCGAGGGCGACGACAACCTGACTACGGTGGTCGCGCCCATCAGCGACGAGCCCGCATCGGCCCGTCACGCCAAGGCGCACGACGCCACGGTGGAGAAGGACGTCCGCGACGAGAGCGACGACGAGGGCTTTGCCGGCAGCGAGACCCCGACCGAGGTGCTGACCGAGGACGATCTTGACACCGAGCGTCCGACCGGCGTGCTCGTGGAGGACGAGGAAGATTCCGAGCGCCCGACCGGCGTTTTGGTTGAGGACGAAGAGGATTCCGAGCGACCGACCGGCGTCCTTACCGAGGACGAAGAGGATTCCGAGCGTCCGACGGGCGTCCTGGTCGAGGACGATGAAGAGTCCGAGCGCTCTACGGGCCTGCTCGTGGAGGAGGACGAGGAGTCCGAGCGCGAGACGGGCCTGCTCGACGAGACCGACGAGGACTCCGAGCAGGAGACCGGTCTGCTCGATGAGGGCGCCGAGGCGTCCGAATCCGAGACTGACGTACTCAGCAGCGGCGATGTTTATGAAAACATCGGTGCCGATGGTGTTGCTCAACACGAGGATGACGGATTCCGCTTCATACTCAAACAGAATGTGATCGTAGTTCATACCGACGAGTCTCTCGATCGGGTCTGCAACTAGGGAAGGAAAATCGAACGATGTCTGTGTTTGATAAACTCAAGGCGTACTCACGCAAGCCTGCTGCCGTGATTCTCGCCACCGTGATGGCTACCTCGACCATCCCCACCACCCCGATCGCCCAGGCCGTGACCGCCGCGTATGCGGAGAGCTCGACTCAGACGACCAAGGAGACCAAGGCTGCTGAGACGAAGGTCACTCCTGCTGATCTCGGAATCAAGGAAACTCCTTGGGATGGCAAGTCTAACATCACGCTGACGTTCTCCACTCATATCGATAACGGTGAAGCCGTTGCCACGATTTCCGCCGATCAGGTTAAGGCGCTCGTTAAGGACCAGCTGGAGAATTCTGAAGACTTCAAAAATCAGTTCGTCTATACGAAGAGCGGACAGGATGCGCTGTCTAAGCAAATTGACGCCAAGCTCGCCGAGATCAACAAAACGGGAAAGGGATTGCCTGAAAGCACTACGGACGAGGACGGCAACAAGACCACGTATTCAGACGCGGTTTTCAACAGTGAAGTTGCAATTACTCCCGAGGTTACCGGCTGCAAAGTTGAGCTGGCGAATAGCACCGATGGTGCGAACTCGGCTGCCACGGTTAATGACGATGGAAGCATCACCATTAAGACTGACAAGGAAATCAAAGAAGGCACTGTCAGCCTTAAGGTCACCCAGCTTTCTGTGAAGGCGAGCTTCGGCTATGCCTACATGAAGAAGGTGAGTAACACCGCTGCTTCGGGTTCCGAAGGCTCTGATGGAAACGATAATGGCCGAATCTCGATTGACGTCGGGACGGTTGGTGGCTCTGGCGATGTGCACCTTGAGGGCGATGGCCAGATGTCCGGCAGCTCTACGCAAGTCACAGATGACCCTAAAGCTAAGACGGATGTGACCCTTGAAAACGTCACTTCCGGCTACGGTGTCGGTATGCCCGTTTCCACTGCTAAGGTTACGGCCAATGAATACTACGCGGGAATCGATTCCTCGACTTTTGCTGATGTCAACGCTGAGGGTCTGGTCTACAAGTCGAATCAGAGCTTTGACGTATATGCGGGCGGACTGCTGGGCCTGAAGGGCGTTATCGTGAGCGATGGGGCAAACGACGAGCTCTTTGGTGCCGAGCTGACGACTTCGATTCTCGATAAGACCCAAACCGTGCAGATTACCCCCAAGAAGGCTTTTGAGGGCGAGAGGACGTTCACCATCAACTGGGCGTATCCGAATGGCAAGGACAATGCCGGTACGACCACGGTCCACGTAAAGGGCATTGCCAAGAAGCCGATCGAGGCAGATCAGCTTGTAATCGATGCCCAGTACTACCGTTTCCAGGACGACCAGGAAAAGAACGTCTGCGACCTTTTGAACCAAAAGGTTAAGGACCAGCTTGTTGATGATGCGGACAAGGACGCTGTCAAGAAAGAGGACTATTTCAAGAGTGTCAGTCTCGATGGCTATGACGAGACAGGTGCAAGCACCTCTGTCTGCAAGATTAAGCCCGGCGCAACAAACGACAAGAATGACGTCTACAGCAACTATGAGATCAAATGTCCCGAGTCGGTTTCCGTTAAGCCCATTGAATCCATGGTTTTGGAGGATTGGGGCAAAACTACCGATAGTGGCGAAAAAACGGCCGAGCTCACCCTTACCTCCAAATATGGTGAGGACAATCATGAGTGGACTATCACCCATAAGAACTTCCGCGAACGCTATGTGAAGGAGCTTCCTGTCGCGAGCTGGGATGGCCACACGCTGAGCAAGGATCTTGTGAAGGACAGCTTCACTAATACCTGGAAAAACGACACAGACGAAGAGGGAAGCCCTGCGTACCCGCTTTATGCACGTAATTCCAAGAACGGCATCATTACTCGTGTAACAGTCTCTTATAAGTATGACCGTACCGCGCCGACCCTGAAGAACATTACGTTTGACAACGATGCGAGTGTTAAGAAGGTACCAAAGGACGACATTCTTTTCACTGATCAAAAATCTGATGTCGCCTACACGCTTGCTGATGAACTCTCTGGTGTTGATCACGATAACGTTAAGACTACTTACGACGATTTGAAGTCGGGCAAGACTGGCATTCTTGCCGACCCACTAATTTGGGACAAGAGTGGCAATAGGGCCCGCTTTGACATTAAGGGCGACAGCGAGGTTCCCGTCGACAGCATTTCGATTCATGCCGTGGATGCGGCGGGCAATGTGGCCACGCTCGATAGGTCTAAATCGCAGGAGGTTCCCGAGAAAGTTAGCAAGCTGGTTTCCAATAGCTCCGGCGTGACGGTCAACGTAAGCTATAGCGACACGACTCCTCAGCGTACGGCCAACGGTAAGGGCTATTACAACCATGGCCGCAGCGTTACGTTCACTGTCACTGATCCGTTCTTCAAGTACACCAAGCAGTATGAGCCGCAGCAAATCTGCAAGATTACGCGCGATGGCTCGGATTATGTGACTGTGAGCCTTGACCAGCAGGGCAGTGGTTGGAAGGACCTCGGTAACGATACCTATTCGTATACGGTTGACCTTTCTGCTGACGGCGACTATGTCATTGGCGAAGCCAAATTCCATGACGTCCTTGGCGGCGGCATTCACTCCGCTTCTGCAAATGGCGAGGAGTTCGTCATCGACCAGACCGCTCCTAAGCTGAATGTGTCTTGGAACACCGAGGCTGCTCAGAACGGTAAGTATTACAACGCTGCTCGTACGGCTACCATTACGGTTGAGGAGCACAACTTCGATCCGAACCTGTTCAAGATCGAGGCTCCGGTCTCTGCCGGCAACGGTGACGAGGCTACTCCTGCCCAGATCGGCGGCTGGTCCAGCAACGGCGATACCCACACCGCTACGGTGACCTTCCCGGGTCAGGGCGTCTACACGCTCTCCGTCTCCGGCGAGGACCTGGCTTCCAACAAGTCCGAGTCCTACACTTCGCCTGAGTTTGTGATCGACACCATCAAGCCCAAGATCGACATCCAGAATGTCGTCAACCGCACGGCCTACGCCGGCGAGGTCGCCCCGACCGCTGCCGTTCACGACACCAACCTTGCCGATGGCACCTCCATCGAGGTTTCCAAGATCAGCTACCCGCTGTCCAAGGACGATCCGAACCCCTATGCGGGCGCCGCGATCAACACCTCGGCTACCGACAAGTCCGTGAGCTACCTCAACCCGGCCAAGACCAAGGGCAACGACGGCGTTTACACCCTGACCGTTCAGGCTATCGACCTGGCCGGCAACACCGAGTCCGAGGCCGTCACCTGGTCGGTCAACCGCTTTGGTTCGACCTACGTCATCTCTGATAACACCGGCAAGATGCTCGACCAGTACCTCAAGAGCTCCAAGACCACCGATGTTAAGGTGACCGAGATCAACCCGTCCGGTCTTGATGACAACAAGACCTCCGTCGAGCTGACCCGCGACACCAAGAACACGACGCTCAAGAGCGGTGACAACTACACCACCGATTCCGACACGTCGAGCGGTTGGAGCGAGTACAACTACACCGTCAGCAAGTCCAACTACGACAAGGACGGCGCGTACCGCGTGCTGTTCCACAGCGAGGACGCCGCTGGCAACTCCTCCGAGAACACCATGGAGGGCAAGAACGCCAAGAAGTCCGGCGCTGCGGCCGAGATCAACTTCGCCGTTGACGACACCGCGCCCATCGCTTCCTTCGTCGACCTTGCCTCCAACGGTAAGTACGAGGAGTCCTCGCACAAGGCCAAGGTGAGCTTCGAGGACAACCTGAAGCTCTCGAAGGCTCAGATCAAGGTGAACGGCAAGACCGTGGCCACCTTCACGGCTGACCAGCTCGAGAAGAGCCCGATCCGCGAGTTCACGCTCGACGGCAGCTCCTCTAAGCAGGACGTCACCGTTGTCGCTTGGGATGCCGCGGGAAACAAGTCCAAGGAGCTTAAGGCTACGGGCGTGCTCGTCACCAACGACTCCTTCGTTCTGTGGATGAACAACCTGCCGCTTATGGTTGGCACCATCGTCGCGATCGTTGTCGTCGCTGGCGGTATCTACATGGTCGTCGCCAAGAAGCGCAAGGAGAACGAGGAGAAGTAAGCTCTTCGCAAGACGCTTGTGCATCTGTGAGCTTTACGGCGCCTTGCCCCACTGCTGGGCGGGGCGCCATTTTTGTTAGGAAAGGATTGATCGATGAGTTCCAAACAGGCACTGTGCCCGTTTTGCGGACAGCCGGTCGATGAGGGAATGCGTTGCTGCCCGTTTTGCGGGGCGCCGTTGAGTGCGGGCGAGGATGCTGCGGTGGATGTTGGGTCGCACGCTGCCGGCACTGACGGGGCTGCCGATGTTGCCACGCATGCTGCTGAGCCGGCCGCCGAGCCGGCCGCGAAGAAGCCTGGCCGTCGGTTTGCGAAAACTTCTGCGCCGGCCGCAAACCCTGCCGCACAGAATCCGACGGGGGAGGACGCGCTGTTCTCGCTCGATAACCTCGATGGTGATGCGGGGGTCAACCCCAATGCCTCTGCTGGTAAGGGCGCTGCGATCCCGCGCATGACGCCTCATCTGGATAACGCGCGCGCCGCGGTCCGCAAGCCGCTGGCGAAAAAGATCGCGATTGCCGTGGCTGCCGTGCTGGTTGTTGCGGTGGTCGTGGGCGTTGGCGTGGCTTGGAAGGGCGATCAGGATCTTAAGCGCGAGGCGCAGCAGGTCTCGGCCCAAAAGAAGAAGTCCGAAAGCAAGCTCGACCTTATGGGCGGCGACCGCAAAATTAAGGCGCAAGCCAAGGCGGGCCTGGGCGGCGACGCGATGGTGTGTGACGGCTCGTATCTGTATTGGGCGGATGGCTCGCATATCCTGGCGCGCAAGGCTTCGGGCACCAAAGCCGTGGATGCGACCGTGCTTACCAAGGCCACCGCGAAGCACCTGAATGTTTGCGATGGCGACCTGTATTATGCGGACGGCGCCAGCGTCATGAAGATTGAGGACGTTGCCGAGTGCGCCAAGCAGGCGGGCGGCAAGGACAAGTCCAAGGTCAAGGTCAAGACGGTGGCGACACTCGAGGGCGATGTTGAGGGGCTTGTCGTGCGCGATGGCACCGCCGTTGCCATGACGCTCAAGGACGGCAAGGCCTGTGTGTGGCGTCTCGACAAGGACGCGGCGCACCTGGTGGCCGCCCAGCCGGCATCGAGCGCCTGGCTGTTTGCCGATGACGCCCATTGCGATGTGGTGGTTGCCACCGATACGGGTTGGACCGTATGCGAGGCGACGCTTGCCGACGTTTCGTCTGCTGCAGAGATTACGCTTGAGCAGGAGAATGCCGAGGCTGAGGCGGAGCATCCGCAAGAGACGCACGGTCCCTTTGGTTCGTACGTTGCCGGCTCCGAGCAGCTCAAGAATGCCTTCTTTGGCGAGGGCACGCTCTATGCCGTGCTGACGGGCACCGATGGGCACACCACGCTTTCGCGCTGCACCCAGGGCGGTACGTTTAGCTCGTTTGACGCCTATGCCGACGCGGGCCGCCTGTGGGCCAATAGCCACGGTTGCGCGCTCGTGCTCTCGGGAGGCGAGCTCGGTTGGATCGATGCGAGCTCGGGCCTTTCGAGTGACTACGACAAGGTTGCCGAGAAGGCCGGACTCGACCTCGATTCTTCAACCTCGGCGTTGTGGCTCAACGGCACGACGCTCTTTGTGGCAGATAATAGTGGCAAGTCTTCTACGCTTTGGGCGCTCGACACCTCGGCCGAGAACCCCAAGCTCGTCAAGATCGCACAATAAGGCGCCCGGCGCCGGAAAGGACCCATCATGTTTTGTGGTCACTGCGGATACAACAACCCCAATACCAGCAAGTTTTGCTTAAAGTGCGGCTCTGAGCTTGCCAAGTACATGCCCGGTGGCGCTTCTGCCGCCGCCGCGGCCACGCTTCGTACTCCTGCTCAGCAGCAGCGCCCCGTGCAGGCGCCTGGTGCGCAGACGGGCATGGGCGCTCAGCGCCCCGCTGCGGCTCCGATGCCGCAGACGGCTCGTCCTGGCGTGGCACCCATGGCGCAGCCCCAGATGCCGCAGGCTGGTCGTCCTGCTGCCGGTATGGCTCCTCAGCAGCCGGTGCAGCGTCCCGCCCGTACTTCGCACAACCGTCCGTCCAACATCCCGGACGCCGGTCCTGCCGTGCGTCCCGGCTCGCATCCCGCTGCTGCCCCTACGGCCGCTCCTGCCGGCGCCAACGGTAACGTGGTAATCCCTCGTGGCCCTGTGGCTGGCGCTAACCAGCCGGCTGCCGGCTACAACCAGCCCAATGCGGTCTACAACCGTCCCAGCACGGGCGTGACGGTGCTCGACGATCTCATGGCATCCTCGGATCATCCGTCGTCCTCCGAGCTGCCCCGCATCGCCTCCGATGTGCCGCGTTCTGCCTATGGCCCGCGTATGGCACTGATCCGCGAGCGCGGAACCCGCTATGACATTACCGAGTTCCCCGCCACGGTGGGCAAGGGCTCGGCGGCAAATGTCCGCATCGAGGGCAACACGGCTATTTCGCGCGTGCACTTGCTGGTGCGCTACACGGGCCAATGCTTTGCCGTGGAGGACAAGAACTCTACCAACGGCACGTGCATCAACGGCAACCGTCTGGAGCCCGGCGAGCTCGTCAAGCTCAAGAACGGCGATAAGCTCAAGATGGGCAATGAGGTCTTTACGGTCGAGATTCGTTAACAGATAACGGTTTGTACCAGGCAAAACGTTGTAGACGAGCGACGGCAGGTAAAAACTTGCCGTCGCTTTCCATGTTGCGCAACAACTTTCGAATTTTTGGACGGATGATTCTAACTGTCAAAGGTGAACGAGCGGACGCGGTATCGAGCCCGGCCGCTCCCTTAAAGAAAGGGGAATGAAATGTTTTGTCCTCATTGTGGAGCCCAGCAGCCCGATGGCGCCGTCTTCTGCGGTAACTGCGGTCAGTCTATGGTTGGTGCTTCTTCTGCGCCTCAGGCAGCTCCTGCCCGTCAGACTCCGGCTCCGCAGCAGCCTTTTGCCGCGCCCGCACCTGCACCCGCCGCGCATCACGGGCTTGGCAGCTCCGGTTCCAACTTCCAGGGTACACTGTCGGCGGCGACGGGCTTTGGCAAGCGTTCCCTCGCCATGCTTGGCGGCGCCGTGGCATCGTTCGTCTGCATGTTCCAGCCGTGGGTCGCGCTGCCGTTTGCCGACAAGGGCCTCGACTATGCCCTGCAGCAGGCTGCGAGCGGCTCGAGCACCGCTATGATCGAGCAGCAGCTGGGCGGCGCCTTCAAGGCATTCATCAACACCTCGTTCGATATGCCGCACGTCTTTAGCCTTTCCGGTAGCCTGCGTGGTATCGCATCGGCGGCCAATACCTATATTACGCAGATGTCGAGCTATGCCGATCTTCCGGCACTGCAGCAGGCCCAGAGCGCCGTGGGCTCCATTAATCTGGCGGCCAACGTCCTCACCATCTTCTTTGTGCTGTGGATTGCCTGCCTGGCTGCACTGATTGCCGGCGTCGTCCTCAAGTTTGTCAAGAAGAACGACGTCGTTCTGATTGCCGCTTTTGGCGCCACTGCCGCCATTTCGCTGGTCTGCGTGATCGCGTCCTTTGTCGTTAATGGTCAGATCGAGAGCAACCTGGTTTCGGCTTTTACCTCGATGGGTAGCAGCAGCACGGCCGGAATCATCGCGTCCATCAAGCCGTTTATCCAGCCTGCATTCGGCGCCATCCTCACGCTCATCTTCTCGGCTGCCGGCCTGGTGTGCTCCTTTGTCCTCAAGGAGGACTAATTTCGTCGATACGCCTGCTGACGGGCTAGACTCGGCCCCGTTTACAGGAGACTATCGTAGGCCCTGCGGATCTTCCGCGGGGCCTTTTGCTATGGCGTGGCAATTGTTGCGCAACGTTGCTGCCGGGGCGCGGGTTACACTCTGAGATAAGGATTTGTAGTAAGGGAGAACCTTATGTTTTGCACTAAATGCGGTTCGTACGTGCCCGACGGCCAGCACTTCTGCACCAGCTGCGGTGCCCCTATGGAGGAGTTTGGGCCCGCTGATGCTGCTCCGGCACAGCCGACGTACCAGCAGCCCGGTCAGACGCAGCAGGGCTATGGGCAGACGGCTTCTGTAACGGGCGCCAGCGACTTGCCGCCCTATATGCCGCCGGTCGACGTGTCGGGTGTCTACGACATGGGTACAGGCGGTCCTGGTCCGCAGCGGCCCAAGAAGAACGGCAAGAAGGCTGCACTGATTACGGTTGGTGTGCTGGCGGCTATCCTTGCGGGTGGCGGCGCCGGCTACTACTTTGGCGTGTATCGCCCACAGCAGGCCGAGATTGAGCGTATCGAAAAGAAGAAGGAAGAAGAGGCCGTCAAGCACTCCAAGCACCCGGTGCGCATCACGGCGACCGGCATGCAGTGGGATACCGATACCGGCGCCACCAAGCTGCCGGTGCGCGTGACGGGAACCGACGTTGACGGCAAGGACGTGGATACGGTCTTTTATGTCGATAGCGACGGCAACGGCATCAAGCTCATGCAGGGCAACTACAGCCTTGCAGTGGCCGCGTCGCCCTTGGGTGCCGATGGCGAGATTTGGGACGTGCCCAACGTTTCGGTGAGCATTAAGCTGGGCGACGCACTCAAGAAAGGCGAGAAGCTCGACCTGCGCGAGAATGCCAAGTTTGAGCTCGGCGATCCGATCAATGCCGTGGATGTTGAGGCTGGCGAGATCACCATGGCGCAGAATTACGCGCGCCAGGGTGGCTGCGACGACAAGGACGAGGCCGATCGTCTGGCGGGCTTGGCTTCTTCGGCGCGCAACGGCGCGGTCGCGAGCTAT
>CAJJVE010000015.1:0-15804 GCA_905196265.1 uncultured Collinsella sp.
CGCAGGTGCAAAGACGCACCCTACCGTCTTGGCACCTGCGTGCCAACGCCATATCAAAGGTGTACGCACGAGTAAAAGGAGCTGCGCGACCATGGGTAAAACGGTTCTTACCTTCGGCGAGATCATGATGAGACTCTCACCCAAAGACCACCTGCGTATTGAGCAGGCAACCGAGTTTGACGTCCGCTACGGCGGCGCCGAGGCCAACACTGCGCTTTCCCTGGCCTACCAGGGCGACAAGGCCGCTTACGTCTCCGTTGTCCCGGCCAACCGTCTGGGCGAGTGCGCCCTGCGTTCGCTGAAGGCCTACGGCGTCGACACCACGCGCGTCGTGCGTCAGGGCGACCGTCTTGGCTCCTATGTGTTTGAGGTCGGCGCCTCGCAGCGCGGTAACGGTTGCGTCTACGACCGCAAGTACTCTGCCATCAACATGGCCAAGCGCGACGTCTTTAACTGGGACGAGATCCTCAAGGGCATCGATGTCTTCTATTTCTCCGGCGTGACCCCCGCCGTCTCCGATGAGATGGCTGCCGCCTGCAAGGATGCCCTCACCGTCTGCCGCGCCAAGGGCATCACCACCGTGTGCGACGTGAACTATCGCGGCAAGATGTGGTCGCCCGAGAAATCGCAGGCCACCATGAAGGAACTCCTGCCGCTCGTCGACATCTGCATCGCCAACGACGAGGATGCGCCTGCCGGCCTCGGCATGACCTGCGTCTCCGGTTCCCTTGCCCACGGCATCGAGGAGCGCGACACCTACGTCGAGATGGCCCGCCAGATCTGCGCCGAGTACGGCTGCAAGAAGGTCGCCTCGGTCGTCCGCAACATCTCCTGCGTCGAGCGCTCCATCTGGATGGGCATGCTCTTTGACGCCGAGAGTGGCGAGCACTGGTTCTCCCCTGCTCACGACGTACACGTGCTCGAGGGCGTTGCCGCCGGCGACGCTTTCAACGCCGGCCTCGTCCATGCCCTCATCAACGACTTTGACCCGCAGGACGCTGTCAACTACGCGATTGCAGCCTCGATCCTCAAGCTCACTATCAAGGGCGATTCCAACTTGGTGACCGCAGACGAGATCGCAGCCGCGGCATCCGCCGCCGACGGTGGCACCCGCGTCGCCCGTTAATTCGTTCCCCATTCCGCGGGCCGCAGCTTTCCAATCCCATACCCCTGCGGCCCGCTCCCCGATTCCTCCGGCCGGGCAAAACCACCAGTCCCATTCCGGTTTTGCCTGGCATTCCCTACATGACTGGTCGAGCAGCCGGTTTTGGAATTGCTTGAACCCCAAGCAGTGCCTCCGATAACCAATCCAAAATCGGCTCCTGACCAGCACATTTGGTAATCACGCGCCCATGCGCGCCACACATCGAAAGGAACATCATGTTCGATCAGTTCTACACCACGCTTGAGTCCCTGGGCATCGTGCCGGTCGTTGTGCTCGACAAGGTCGAGGACGCCGCCCCGCTCGCCCACGCTCTTATGGCAGCTGGCATGAAGTCCGCCGAGGTCACCTTCTGCGCCGCCGAGTGCATCGCCGCTATGGCCGAGGCCGAGCCCGAGATGTGCGTTGGCGCCGGCACTGTCCTGACCGTCGAGCAGGTTGAGCAGGCCCGCGCCGCCGGTGCCAAGTTCATCGTCTCCCCGGGTTACAACGAGGACGTCGTGAAGCATTGCATCGACATCGAGCTGCCCGTCCTTCCCGGCACCGTGACCCCCTCCGAGGTCACCGCAGCCGAGAACCTGGGCCTCAAGGTCACCAAGTTCTTCCCCGCGTCCCAGTATGGCGGCCTGAACACCATCAAGGCCCTCGCTGCTCCGTTTGTCGGTCACCGCTTTATGCCTACCGGCGGCGTGAGCACCGCCAACGTCGAGGAGTACTTGAGCTCCTCCGCCATCATCGCCTGCGGTGGCACCTGGATGGTCAAGCCGGCCCTGTTTGCCGACGGCGACTTCTCCAAGGTCGAGCAGATCGCCCGCGAGGCCATGGACGTCGTCAAGAAGGTCCGCGGCTAGGTTTAGCTCTCTATCGTGAAAGGGGGCGTGCCCTAGACCTCGCCCCCTTTCTTTTAAAGCGGCTCGGAAGCGCGCCGTTTCCGTCACGAACAAGAACCAAAACCGTCTTGTATGCTGATAGAACGTGACGGAAGCGACACGCCCCCGAGCCGCTTTGTATAATCGGCTGGCAGTCGCGCTCAACTGAGCCACTTCGGTAAAAGCCGAGCCATCAAAACAGCTGCGGCGCCGTCTGGAGGAATGGACCCTTGCTTCCGGTCTTTTCCTCCAAGCGGCGCCGCAGCTTTTTCGTGCCCCGATGTGCCCCAACGCAGTTGCGGTGAAATAGGGACTGTTTGCGCCACCTAGGCCGCAAAACAGTCCCTATTTCACCGCAACTTATAAGGGGATTGATTAGATGGCCGAGTCTTTGGACAGCTCAAAATAGTCGGGATGCAAGGCGATAACCGGACCTTGCTCTTCGGGCATCAGGTGCAGGTGTGTCTCTGCCAGATAGCTCGCCGCGTCGGTATCGCCCCTCTTAATGGCCTCGAGAATCCGGCGATGCTGCCGACGAATCGGCTCCCAATCCAAATCCTGCGACACCATACGCAACCAGTTGTATCGCTCAAAATGCGTGTTGATGCTCTTCATCCAATCCCACAACATGTGACGACCGGCAATCTCAAAACATGTCTCATGGAACAGGTTATCCAGGTCAAAGAAACGGCGCGTTTCGCCATGGTCGAGCGACTCGGACTCGGCAAGAATCTGCTCGAGCCGCTGCTTTTGCTCGGGCGAGGCGGCCGAACAGCATTTAATAAGCACGCTTCTCTCGAGCTTCTCGCGCAAGAAACAAGCGTTCTCAGCGCGTTCCATGCTGATCTTAGAGACGTAGGTGCCGCTTTTGGGACGCGTTTCCACCAGCTCCTGCTCGCGCAGACGCACAAAGGACTCGCGAATGGGTGTGCGCCCGATTCCCGTCTCTTTTTCCAGACCAATCGCCGAAAGGCGCGTGCCGGGCTTGAGCTCGGCATAGATGATCTTGGAGCGCAATGCGTTGTATGCCTGATCTTGCAGGCTCTGATAATGCTGGTGCTGTTCCATAAAGCCCTCGGATGAAGCCTCGGTTAATCGAATACCACCATGCAATACTATCGCATCCCCCGCCCCCCCCTCATAAGTTGCGGTGGAATAGTTCCTGCTCAAAGCCTTCAGCAGCAAAAACAGGAACTATTCCACCGCAACTACAGCCAACGAGTTGTTGCGATTAGGTGAACGTTCACCTTTTTATTGTTTTTCTCTTCGCAAATAAAATCCCGTGCGTATACTTAGGCTCAAACGAAACCGATTTCGTTGAGCGTGGGCAATAGGATGCTAAGACACACCCTACCATCTTGGCATCTTATCGCCCACGCAATGCCATTTGCTTTCTTCCCGTCTCGTTGGACCTTTAGTCCCATTCCGGCACAGCGAGACACTTCCTAGACGACTGACCGTGGGGCCGGCTTTTCTGCTTTTGCAGCAGTGCCTCCGATAACCCTCTTTTGCCGGCCCGGGTCAGCTTTTTCACACAACCGAAAGGACGGGTAGCAACATGCGACCGCTCATCATCATGCATGGCGAGAACATCGACTGGTGCCATACCGTCATCAGAATGCTGATGTATCTTGTGGGCGTTGCAGTACTGGCACTCGGTATGAGTCTCCAGACGGCATCCGGCCTGGGCGTCGCCGCGCTCACGTGCTTTGCCACAACCCTATCCATGCTCACTGGCAAGACGCTCGGCTTTTGGATCACCGCAACCTACGTCGCCTACATCGTGGCGCAATTAGCCATCTTGCGAAGCGAGTTCCAGCCGCGCATCCTGCTCGAGTTGTTCTTCTCAACGCTGATTGGCGGCTTGACCGACCTCTTCATGGCGGTCAACCCACTGCATCCCACGGCACTCCCCACACAGATTGCGACCATGCTGCTCTCCCTCGCTGTCACCGCATTTGGCGTAAGTCTCGTCGTCAACATGGGCGTTGTCCCCAACGCGCCCGACGGCTTGGTGCAAGTCATTGCCGAAAAGCTTAAACGCCGCTTTGGTGACGTAAAAGTCGTGTTTGACTGCTCACATGTCGCCGCCTCGCTCGCGTTGTCGCTGATCTTTATGTACAACCTGGGCGGCTTTGGCGTCACGACCGCCATCTCGGCACTGTTCCTGGGCCATGTCATCAACGTCGCCAACAAGCTGTTCGCCCAGCGCTTTATCCGCGCGGCATTCGGAAAATAGCACCACCGCAAAACCCGCGAGTAGCGCTTACTTTGCTATATCTTGCTATACTTTGCTATATCTTGCTATATCTTGAGCAAAGGTGGCTCACATGCAAACAAACCCTTTTAAGCCCACAGCAGGTAAAACACCTCCCACGATTATCGGCCGCGAAGATGTGCTCGAAGAATTCAATGAGGGCCTCGTCAACGGGCCTGGTGCCCCGGGGCGCCTAATGCGCATAGCCGGCGTCCGTGGAACGGGCAAGACGGTCCTCCTTGACGAGTGCTCACGTTTGGCGCAAAGCCGTGGCTGGACGGTCATAAAAGAGGTCGCAACCGAGGGACTTTGCCAACGCATTCTCGAACAGCTGCAGCCCAAATTCCAGGCCAAACACGCCAGATTTGAGCCCACCGTAGCTGGCATATCCATCGGCAGCATAGACATTGAGCGAATCGGTCCATCGCTACGCGACGCCATGAGACAGACAATATCCAAGAATGAAAATGGCCTGCTCATCACTCTCGACGAGGTTCAAGACGCAGAGCTCGATGAGGTCCGAACGCTCTCCATTGCGATTCAGCAGGTTATCGGCGAAGACCTTGATATCGCCTTTGCTTTTGCGGGGCTGCCTTCGATGATTGAAAGCATCATCAACGGAAAGACACTTACGTTTTTGCGCCGTGCCCTCCCCTTTGACCTGAAGGCTGTGGCAGTAACCGAAGTGTCGTACTCCCTCGAGGAAACCATTGAAGCGTCTGGCATGGAGTTGCAGCCAGGTATTGCCGGCCAACTTGCTGAGGCAACGCAAGGCTATCCTTTCATGATCCAACTCGTTGGATACTACGCATGGCAGTTGGCAAGACGCGCACATACAGCGATTATTGGAGAAGAAGAAGCCGAGCGCGGCATTGCAACGGCACGCGAACGCTTCTGCGCCATGGTGATTGAGCCCGCGCTGCAGCGCATTCCGCCCACGTGCATCGCTTATCTGCTGAGCATGGCGTCTTTGGGGCAGACGAGCTCGACCAGCATGGTTGCCGACGCCCTAAACAAAACGCCTCAACAGGTGAGCTCCGTCCGCAGCCGCCTGTTAAGAGAATCGATTATCGAGGCTCCTTCGTACGGCAAGGTCTCATTTGCCATCCCCTACATGCGCGACTACCTCTGCGAACACAAAGCCGAACTGGAAGTTGAACTGTAGAAACGGCAACTGTCCTGCAAGACGAAAACCGTTTTCATACGGATTTAAAGCAGACGTAAACGGTTTCCGTCTTGATTTGCGTACGGAATTAAGACGTAAATTGCGCTTTCGTACGCTTATTACCAGACGCAAATTGTTTTCGTCCGGCCATGCGTCCCCAATCTAGACGAAAAGAGCCCCGAGCTCGGGGCTCGATGTAAGTTCTAGGGTGTCAGAAGTTACATCAGCCGCTTACGACCGCTCTGTCTATCTCTCCGAGCGGGACGGGCGCCGATGCCCTGATCTCTGCCATGTCGAGGTGCGAGATCAAATCCTTGGCGCGCTCGCCGGAGTGGTATGCCTTGTTCGGCGCCACCTTCCTGTAGAGCTTCTTGAGCTTCGTCTTCCCCTTGTTGCCCGGCGGCATCTCCGTCTCAGGTGGCAGCCCTAGAAAGGACAGGACGCCGGGCAGGTCGCACAGCATCACGTCCTCGATGTCGGCCTTGGCCGCCAGGTCGACGACTCTCTGCGCTGTCGGCGAGATGTTCGGGGTGCTGCTACCGCCCGCTGGTTCGGAAGCTGGCGGGCAGTAGCGGCAGTAGCGGTGTGGCTCGATAGGCCCGAATATCCGTAAGGAAGGTGCTCGCTCTCATATGTGCTGATATGCCTCGCCTCGCGAACCTTGGGATGCTTCCTGAGGTAATCCCTCAATTCGAGCCACTCTTTATGCTCATAACGCTTCGAAATCGTTTCCCCGTCGACAGTTTCCTTCACATAATGGTATGTTCGAACGCCTTCGAACTTGCCGAACCCGTTCTCGACGCTGAAGTTTCTGAACCAGCGCGAAAACCCATTCAGGTCCATGAAGTTGACTTGGGGATGCCTGTCTTTCGTTCGTTCGAATGAGTGGACGAGCGGAGTGCCTTTGACTTGTTCCAGGCCGAAGGCTTCCATTTCGCGGGCCTGCTCCTTTTTCCAGAATTCGAGATACGACGTCAGCGTCTCGCTTATCGAGATCCTCCGCACGCTTTTCTTGCTTTTGGGCGAGCGAACGCTTCGATCGGCCGCGAACTGCTGCTCAATGAGGATGCTTCTGTTCTCGACAGAGACATCGGACCACGTCATCCCGAGGGCTTCTGCCCTTCTCATGTCGGTGTCGAGCATGAGCATCACGCATGTGATGTGCGCGTCCGGTTCTCGATTGAGTAGGATGTCGAGTAGGCGAGCGGCGTGATGGTTCCTTCGCGGTTGTCGTGGAACTTTTTTGCGTACGAGCCGACGGTGTCCCTCGATTTTTGGACGTAGGTGCCGCTGTTGAGTTCTGCCTTGTAGGCTTCGAGTGCGGCGTCGACCTCTCGGCTTTTGGTGGTATGTATGGTCTGCCACGGCGAATAGCGGTATTTGCCCGTGACCGGATCCTTGCCGAGACTGTGACGGTAGCGCCACGTGTATTTGTCGCGGCGTTGCTTCGTTCCTTTGCCTATGACGAGAGGTCGGTCGTTCATCGTGTTCCTTGCCTGAAGTGCCTGAGAATCGCGCTCGGTTGCGCGGAATGGCGCAAAGGGCTGGGGCGGGTGGGCATTACCCTTGGTGGTGGGCCCTGCGTGGGATCACACCCCAAGGGTAATGCTCCGCCTGACCGCTTTCAAGCTCGTTGTGGGTCGAATTTGGGTCGAATTATTCCGCGTACTTTTCTTTCGTAAATCTATGAAAACATCAAATGACCTGGAGTTATATTGACTTCAATTTGGGTCGAAATGTCTGAATGAAACAACGTCGTAGCGACCTCATAACCCGAAGGTCGGTGGTTCAAATCCGCCCCCCCGCGACCATGAAACTTCAGGTCGGAAGCATAAAAGCTCCCGACCTTTTTCTTTGTCTAGGGGTTTCGGCATCTCTCGTTCTTTGGGTACCTCGAGGCGGGCAATCAGATAGATGCTTACGAGTATCATAGGGTCTTTTTACGTCGCGGTCGTGTCTCGTACTGGTGCGCCGCTCTTTGTGGGACGTGTCACTTTGCCATAGGTTGTCCGGCGGCGGGGCGCAGGTCGTTCCCCGTGGCGTCGCTCCTTTCGACGCTACGCTGCCTGGCTACTCGTTCCACTGGTGCTTTTTCATGTCGACGCAGCCGTTGTCTCGGAAGGCGACTCCTTCCTCCGTCAGTAGTGCTCGCTGGTCGGGGAAGTTTGGCGCGAGGCGTCCCGCGTGGTTGACGACGCGGTGGCAGGGATAATCGCCGTAGCGATCCGCCTCGCTCAGCACCGCTCCGACCAGGCGAGAGTTTTTCTCCCTGCCGATGAGGCGCGCTATCTGACCGTACGAGGCGACGCATCCCGCCGGAATCTCTGCCACGACGGAGAGAATCTCATAAACCAAATCTTCGTCCAGGACTTTTCCCATCGTATCGCTCCCGTGTTCGCTTTTGCCTTCGGGGGCGCGGCGCCGATCACCCGTGCTGCGATTTTCGCAGCTCCCCTTACCGAAGCATCGAGGGAAAGCGCGTGCGTGTCAAGGTTGTCTGGTCCAGTTGCTGGCTCGATGCCTCGAGATGTTCGCCTCAAGTGCGACCTGCCCCTATTGGAAAAGGATGCCGAAGATGTATTTGGTGATGGCGGAGCGGCGGATGACCCCCACGAGTTTGCCCTCGTCATCAACCACAGGAAGCTTCTTGAACTTCTTCTTCGCCAGCAGCGCGGCGACGCGGGCGATGCTCTGCTCGGGACGGGCACACACTACCTGGCGCGTCGCGAAATCCATGACGCAGCGATCCTTCAGGTCTTCGATGCGCTGCTCAAGGCTCTGATCGTCGAAGTACAGCATGGACGCGTCGCCGCCCGTGAAGATGGTGTGAGCGCGATGCTGCGCGATGGCTCCCATGACATCGCCGTCGGAGATGAACCCGACCACCTGGTTGCGCTCATCGATTACGGGCATGCTGCTCACCTCGTTTTCGGCGAGCATGCGCACCACGTCGGAAATCGTGCAATCCTGCGTGCAGGTGAACGGCTCTTCAATCATGATGCTCGAAACGGGCGTCCCCTCGAGCTCGAGCGGGATGCGCTCGGACAGAATCTCGGACATCGCTTATGCCTCCTTCGTTTTCGGTGCGGTTTTCTTGGTGCGCACGCTGAATATAGCGCAGATAAGGGAAACGAGGCCGATTGCCGCGCACACCTTGTAAGCGACGCCCGCGCCCACGGCGGTGGCTACTTGGATGCTCGCATCGACGCCGGCCGACGCGGTGACGCTTGTCATGACCGTGATGATGAGCGCCGTGCACAAACCGCCGGCGACCTGGCGGCCGGTGTTCGCGATGGCGTTGCCGTGGGCGATCATGTCATTTTTCAAGGCATTGACACCCCATGTGTTCACCGGCATGTTCGCGAGCGACTGGCCGGCGGACTGCAGCATGCAGAACAGCGCAACCACCAAGATGGGCGTGTTTACCGTCGAAAACGAGAGCAGGAACAGGGCGCCGGTCATGAGGGCCAGGCCGACGATCGAGATGGCACGCGGACCGAACTTGTCGAACACCACGCCGGAGATAGGGCTGATGATGATGCCCACCGCCGCGGCGGGAAGCATGGCCATGCCGGTTTCGAAGGCCGAAGCGCCAAGCGAGGTTTGCAGCAGCAACGGCAACAGCGTGTTGGTGACCAAGCATGCGGCGTTGATGAGCGTGACGATGATGGCGGCCACGCGGAACTCGCGCGTCTTGAGCGTGCCCAGTTGAAGCAGCGGGTCCTCGATTTTGCCCTGGCGTACGACGAACAGCACCAAGCACACGACACCCGCGACGATCGAGCCGAGCACCACGGGGTTGCCCCAACCCATCGACGAGGCGCTCGAGAACCCGTAGAGAAGTCCGCCGAAGGCGATGGTGGAGAGGACGACCGAGGGCAGGTCGAGCTTGGGGTTCTTCAGCTCGCCCACGTTTTTCAGCATGAACACGCCCAGCACCAGCACGAGAATTGCGAGGGGGACGATGGCGCCGATCATGGTGCGCCAGCCGTACGTGTCGATCACCGCGCCGCCTACGACGGGGCCGACCGCGGGGCCCGCCGACATGACGATGCCCGCCATGCCCATAGCCGTTCCTCGTTTCTCGACGGGGAACACCAGCATGGGAACCACCGAGACAAGCGGCATGAGCACGCCTGAGCCCGCCGCTTGCAACACGCGACCGATGATGAGGAACAGGAAATCAGGGGCTGCGGCGCACAGCAGCGTGCCCAGCGCGAACACCAGCGTCGCCCCGAAGAATAGCGCGCGGGTGCTGAACTTGTCGATAAGGAACGCCGAAACGGGGACCATGATGCCGCTCACCAGCGGGTATATGGACATGATCCACTGGGCAGTCGAGGCATCGATGGCGAAATCGGACATGATGACCGGCAGCGCAGGCGACATCACCGTTTGGTTCAGTAGCGCCAAGAAGGCACCCAGGACGACGACCGCGACGATGCGGATCTGGGTACCGGTAATGCGCCCATTGGCGGGCGCGACCGTACAATTATCAGACATAAGCTTCCTTCGTATCTATTCGATTCTTCGCCGAAGGCGCGCCGGCCCACGGGCGAAATAACATGCACGTGCTATGCGTGCATCAGATACGACAGGAAGAAAGCGGCTGCTCAGAGCGCACTTGGGGAACAACAGGAGAGGCCCCGTATACCAGGGGCCGCCGAATTGCGATGTATGCTTTGGTCAAATCCTTCATAGCGGGGAGGTATTCTAGCAGCCGTCTTCGCCCCTTTCAAGGGATGTAACCCAGACGTTGATTTTCTTCACCGAGGCGCCATCGTTGACGGGTGGCGTGCTTCTCTATCGCCACACCGCGGGGCGAGGGAACGCCGCGGCGAGCTTGTACATCGGCTATGTGTGCAGCTGCGAGCGTGTCGCCGGCGCGCGCTGGGCGCCAGTCCGATCCGGCCGACTCTTGCCGACGGTCGGTCGCCGTCCTCCTCCATCTCCGCCTGCTCTGTTTTTGCTCGGCTCCCTTGTCGTATCATGGACGGACGAGAATTGAGCGAAGGCGGTACGTATGAACATCCAGATATTCGGCACGAAGAAAAGCTTCGATACTAAGAAGGCGCAGCGCTATTTCAAGGAACGTCGTGTGAAGTTCCAGTTCATCGACTTGAAGGAAAAGGGGATGAGCAAAGGCGAGCTCGAAAGCGTGGCGCGCGCCGTCGGCGGGATCGACGCTGTGATCGATCCAAAGGCGAAAGATGCCGACACGGTTGCGCTCGTACAGTATCTTGCTGCCGACCAGAAGTTCGAAAAGGTGCTCGATAACCAGCAGATTCTTCGTGAGCCCATCGTTCGCAACGGCCGCCAGGCAACCGTTGGCTACGAGCCTGACGTGTGGAAGGGCTGGGAATAAAGTGAAGCGCCCACGCCCGTGGTTTTATCCACGGACGCGGGCGCTTGCGTAAGACGTCTCTTGTCGTTTGAGTGGAGCGCCCCGGCGGCGCTGAACAACGCGCCCCGGTGACGTGGCTCGGGGCTCTTTGTGCCGCGCATCTATGAGAGGAGATATTCGATGCGTACGTGCGCTACTCCATGTAGCCACCCTGAATGGCGGAAACTGCATGCTCGGTAAAGAACTTGAGCGTGCCGGAGGTATAGCGATTAGCCTTGGGCTTCCAAGCGGCTCGGCGCTCGGCCAGGACGGCATCGATCTCGGCCGGCTCCATCTCCTTGCCGGCGATGCCCACAATAGACAGCGAGCGCTCGGGGATGTTGATCTGGATAAGGTCGCCCTCCTCGATCAGGGCAATCGGGCCGCCCACGGCAGCCTCGGGCGAAACGTGACCGATAGCCGGGCCCTTGGAGGCGCCGGAGAAGCGGCCATCGGTGATAAGGGCAATGCTCGCACCCAGCTCGGGATCGCTGGCGATAGCCTCGGTGGTGTAGAACATCTCGGGCATACCGGAACCCTTGGGACCCTCATAGCGAATGATAACGGCATCGCCGGGCTTGACCTCGTGCGTCAGGACGGCGTGGATGGCGTCCTCCTCGCAATCGAACGGACGGGCCTTAAGCGTGGCCTGGAACATCTCGCGCGGAACAACCGTGTGCTTGACGACGGCGCCCTCGGGGGCAAGGTTGCCGTGGAGGATGGCGATGGAGCCGTCGGTACCAAAAGCCTGGTCAAACGGGCGAATGATGTCCTCGCGCTTGAGGTTCCATTTCTCCAAGTAGCGGCCGCACTTCTCGTAGTAGCCGTTGTTCTTAAGGTCCTCGAGGTTTTCGCCGAGAGTCTTGCCGGTGACGGTCATGACGTCGAGGTGGAGCATCGACTTGATCTCCTCCATGATGCGCGGCACGCCACCCGCATAGTAGAAGAACTGCGCCGGCCACTCACCTGCGGGACGAACGTTGAGCAGGTAGTGGGCACCACGGTGCAGACGGTCGAAGTCGTCGGCGGACATCTCGATGCCAAACTCGCGGGCGATCGCAGGGATATGCAGCAGCGAGTTGGTGGAGCCGGAAATGGCGCCGTGGACCATGATGAGGTTCTCGAAGGACTCCTTGGTCACGATGTCGCGCGGGCACAGGTTGTGTTCGGAGAGCCACACGGACTGACGGCCGGCCTCGCGCGCAAACTCACACAGATCGGAGCTGGTTGCGGGCAGCAGGGCCGTGCCGGGGAGCATAAGGCCCAGGGCCTCGGCGGTAACCTGCATGGTCGACGCGGTGCCCATAAAGGAGCAGGCGCCGCAGCTGGGGCATGCGTTGTGCTTGGCAAACTCAAGTTCCTCGCGAGAGATCTCGCCGCGCTCGTAGCGGGCAGAAATCGCACCGAGCTGCTCCAGGGTCAACAGGTCGGGGCCTGCATCCATGACACCGCCGGTAACGACGATGGAGGGGATGTTGATGCGGCCCATGGCCATAAGGTTCGCAGGCAGGCCCTTATCGCAGCTGGCAACAAAGACGCCGGCGTCGAACGGGGTGGCCTTGGCATGAATCTCGATTATGTTGGCGATCATGTCGCGACTGGGCAGCGAGTAGTTGATGCCGTCGTGGCCCTGGGCCTCGCCGTCGCAGATATCGGTGCAGAAGTAACGGGCACCATGACCGCCAGCCTCGGCAACGCCGGCACGGACCTCCTCGACCAGCTCAAACAGGCCGGCAGAACCCGGGTGCGAGTCGCCGAACGTCGACTCGATAATGACCTGCGGCTTGTCCAGATCCTCGATGGACCAGCCAGAGCCCAGGCGCAGCGGGTCCATCTCGGGGCTGATGGTGCGGAACTTGCCAGAACGCGGCTGCAGCTTGGCAACCAGGTCGGCGGCCTCCTGCTGAATCTGTGCTTTGGTTTTCTCGTCCATGATGTTCTCCTCTTTTGGTTTGAACGGTTGTACCAATCGTTGGTTAATGAATCAGGTGAAAATGGGTACCGAGCGATGCACTCGGCGAAAGATGCTTAGCTACGCGAACTAGGCGAAGAACGAAATCACCAGGGCGCAGGCAAGACCCGAAAGGCCGATGAGCGTCTCCATAACGGTCCAGGACTTGAGGGTGGTCTTCTCGTCAATCTCCAGGAATGAGGAGCACATCCAAAAACCGGCATCGTTGACGTGCGAGAGGGCCGTGGCACCGCCGCAGATGGCAAGACAGATAGCGGCACGCATGAGCACCGAAGCACCGGCAACCGCGGGCATGGCGGCCATAATGCCCGATGCCATGGTCATAGCGACGATGGAGCTGCCGACAGAGGCACGCACCATGACGGCAATCAAAAAGGCAACGACCACCAAAGGCAGCGGTGAGGCCTCGAGCATAGGTCCGATAACCTGGCCCAAGCCGCAGTCCTGCAGCATCCAGCGAATGACGCCGCCGCAAGCGATAACCAGCAAGATCATGCCGACGGGCTTAAGAGAGCGGTCGAGCAAGGCCTTGAGCTCGGCGCCGGAGTAGCCGCGGCGCGCGCCCAGCAGATACATCGCGACGAGCGTGGCGAGCGTCAAAGCGACGAACGGCTTGCCCAGGAAGGCGAGAATCGAGGCGAGCTCGGCGGGCATGGGGATATAAGAAGACAGCGTGCCCAGCAAAATCAGACAAAGCGGCGTGAGCACGATGGCAAGCACCATGCCAAAGGAGGGAAGCTCCTTTTCGTCGCTCGCGCCCTCGGCAGAGGTAAAGTGCTCCGGAACATCGGTAAAGATGCGCCCGCCCACGTTGCGGCCCCAGATGACGCCGGCGATCGCCATGGCGATGAAGGCGGTAGGGATACCGACGAGAATCATGGTGCCCAGGTCGACACCGAGCGTGCCGGCGACCAAAACCGAACCGGCCGAAGGCGGCACAAACGCATAGCCAGCGGCCAGTCCCGCGAGCAGCGCGATGCCGTAGTAGAGCGTCGACTTCTTGGTCTGGGATGCCACGCTAAACGCAAGTGGGATCAAAACGACCACGCCGGCCTCAAAGAACACCGTAGTGCCGATAACCAGACCGGTAATGCCCAGCGCCCAGCTGGAATGACCCTGCCCAAAGGTATCGATGAAGGTCTGGGCGATCTTCTTGGCGCCGCCGCTCTCCTCAAGAATCTGGCCAAACATCGAGCCGAGGCCAATGAGCAGGGCGATGTTTTGCAGCGTGGTTCCCACGCCCTTGGTGACAGTGTCCGCCACCAGGTCGAGCGGCATACCGGCGCCGATGCCGATCGCGAGCGCCGAGACCATCATCGAAAGCACAGGATGCAGCTTGAACTTAATGATGAGCGCAAGCAGCAGCGCGATGCCCACGATAGCGGCGATGACCAGCCTGGTGGGGTCGGCCATAAACGTTGGGTCTGACATCTTTCCTCCAATTCATCAGACCTTTTGAATTCGCCTTAGACTATAGCGTGTTTTCAATAGGTCTGATGTTTAAAAGGGAAACTTTTTTCAAAATACATCTGATGTATTTCCTGAACGATCTGTTTTTGACGGTAAACGGCTACTTACAGCTCTCCATTGTCGGAGCGAACCACCGCGGCTTCTGTAAATGAGCTAGAATAGCTCTGATGAATTCTTTTGATATGAGGTGAAGCGTGGCACGAGCCGATTCGGGACTCCCCGAGCAGATAGCAGATAAAATCATTCAACTGATCCTGGATGAGCATCTTGAGCAAGGCGACCGCCTGCCCAAGGAGGCTGTGCTCGTCGAGCGCCTGGGTGCTGGCAGGAGCACCGTACGCGAAGCCATGAAGCTGCTGCAGTCGCGCAACATCGTGCGCATTAAGCAGGGCTCGGGCACCTATGTGGCATCAAACCCCGGCGTTGCCGACGACCCGCTGGGCTTTACCTTTATCGACGACAAGCAGCGTCTGGCGCGCGACCTACTCGAGGTGCGCTTTATGATCGAGCCGCAGATTGCACGCATGGCAGCCGAGCACGCAACCAACGACCAGGTCGTCTGTATCAAAGAGCTCTGCGACGAATCCGAGCGCCTGGCCGAGGCCGGTGAGGATTACTCCGCCGCCGACACCGCGTTCCACAATGCCATTGCCGAGAGCTCCGGAAACCTCGTCGTTCCCCGCCTAATGGGCGTGCTCAAGGCGTCTGTCCCCCTGTTTATTGACGTGACCGGCAAAAAGCTGGTTGAGGAGACCATCCGCACCCACCGTGGCGTGGCCGACGCCATCGCCGCGCGCAATCCCACCGCAGCGCACGATGCGATGTATTTGCATCTGGTGTACAACCGCAACATGATCGCAGAGGGCACGCAGGAACAGAGCGAATAAACGTCCGCGCGGCAAGGGCGAGATCACCGTTTACCTTTTAAAAGTGAACGTTCACCTGATTTTAGGAGAATCTGATATTTAAATCCTCCTCTTCTCCTATACTGACCTTGTATGAAAAGCAAGACTTATATAGATGAACGTTTCTTTTGAAAGGATCGCTATGTCTGATCTTATGGACAGCTTCCGCCTGGACGGCAAGGTCGCACTGGTGACCGGCGCCACCTACGGCATTGGCATGGCCATTGCCGAGGCGCTCGGAGAGGCCGGCGCCAAGATCGCCTTTAACGCCCGTCACGCCGACAAAGTCGCCGAAGCCGAGAAGCACTACCGTGAGCTGGGCTTTGACGCTCACGGCTATGTTGCCGATGTCACCGACGAGGCCGTCGTCGCCGAGCTCATCGCCAAGATCGAGACCGACTTTGGCACCACGCCCGACATCCTGGTCAACAACGCTGGCGTCATCCAGCGCACCCCGATGCTCGACATGAGCGCCGAGGACTTCCGCCGCGTCGTCGATATTGACCTCAACGCACCGTTTATCGTGTCCAAGGCCTGCCTGCCCGGCATGATCGCCAAGGGCCACGGCAAAATCATCAACATCTGCTCGATGATGAGCGAGCTGGGCCGCGAGACCATCGC
>CAJJVE010000016.1:0-15706 GCA_905196265.1 uncultured Collinsella sp.
GACGAGGACGTCATTAAGATTGCCTTCCAGACGCCCGAGGTGGATCAGCCGGCGGCGCTGGAGCATTTTGAGCGCCTCTTTAGCGACCGTGTCGACGTGATGACGTCGGGAACCGAATGGACGGACTTTATCGGTTTCGGTTCGGGCAAGGGCTCCGCGCTTGCCGATTACGGTCGTGCCCTGGGGATTTCGCCCGATGAGATGATGGCGTTTGGCGATAACGAAAACGACCGCGACATGCTCAACGTCGTGGGCCATCCCTATCTGATGGAGAGCTGCAACCCCTCTATGCGTGGCATTAACGACCGCGTCCGCTACGTGCGCACGGTCGAAGAAGAGCTGCGTCGTCTACTTGCTGAGTAGACATTTGGGACATGTCTAGAAATCTACTTTTTGCTGCAAAGTGCGGAAAGGTGGATTTTAAGGCATGTTCCAAACATCTACCGACAGTCAGGGCAGAGACCCTCGAAGATGGTGTAGTGCGACGTGACGTGCCAGCCGATTTGCTCGGACGCCTTGGCGTCGAGCTGGGCATCGAAGGGGAGCGGTACGTCGATGACGCGGCTGCACGAGGTGCAGATGATATGTGCGTGCGGCTCGATGGTGCGATCGAAGCGACTCCCGCCCGGCGTCTTGATCGAGAGGATTTCTCCGGCATCTGCCAAGAGATTAAGATTGCGGTAGACCGTACCGCGGCTGATTTTGTCATCCTGCGCGCGCACGACGTTGTAGATTTCGTCGGCGGTGGGATGGTTATAGCTTTGGCGCACGGCGTCAAGAACCAGCTTTCGCTGCCTGGTATTCCTTCTTTGCACCGCCATGCGCCTCGCCTCTTTTCTACTAACGGTCGTAGGTAAATGATACCGTATTTAGCACACAATACTAATAATGAGGAGTGAAACCGTCTTCATTGGCAAGTGGGGCTCGGACCTGGGCGTCTACGAGGCGAAAACGCGTCCCCATGCGCTCGTAGGAGGCATGAAGCGCCTCGAGATGAGATAGGATGTTTGCCGGAGCTCCCTGTATCTCCATCTCGACTGAGCCGTCTTCCATGTTACGCACCCAGCCGGTGAGCGCGCGTGCCTGCGCGAGGTTGGTGTTGGTAAAGCGAAAACCAACGCCTTGGACTTGCCCCGCCCAGCGCAGGAAATAGCGCAGGGGAGTGTCTTGAGTGACCCCGTCGCTTGCGAGCACAGTAAGCCTGCGGCGCAGCTCGAGCTCGACGTTTGACGGCTTTTGAGGCTCTCGACTGCCGCTGGTGACGCTGGAGAAGAACGTATCGAAGAAGCCCATCGCTATGCCTGCTTGCCTGCGTCGGCCGGGAAGGTTATGCCGGCCTGCTGGCGCACGGCATCCATGATGCGCAGTGAGACGAGCGTGACATCGCGGTAGTGGCCAAGCTCGTGGCGTCCCGCCGGGGTCTCCCAAATCTCTTCCTTGACGTTATCGATGCCGCCGATGGCGGTGATAAAGTCTGTGAGTTCGTATTCCATGGTGTTGCTCGATTTGGGCAGGTCGAGCACGCGGCCGTTGTCGCCCTGTTCGCGCGGTGCCTCGGTCGCTGAGCCGCGTACGACATCGCCGCGATAGTCGATGCGGACGTTGCGGGGCGTGGACAGATGGTCGATCTGGATAGTGCCACGCTCGCCTTCGATCTGCGAGGGCAGCAGGTCATTCGTAATTTTGGAGTGCGCGAGCTCGACGGAGATGCGGCCACCGCCGTAACTGGCGAGGATAGAACCGCAGCCGTCGATGGGGCCGTGCGTGAGCTGTCGCGTGGTGGGGTCGAGCAGAGTAGCCATGCTCGTAAGGCCGGAGGGCATGCCGAAAATCTCGACCATGGGCTCGACGGTGTAGACGCCAATGTCCATGAGGGAACCCGATGCCATATTGCAGTCGAAGATATTGGTGGAGCGTCCCGCGAGAATCTCGTTGTAGCGCGAGGAATACTTGCCAAAGCGCAATGAGGCACGACGAATGGGCGCAATCTCGCCCAGGGCGTCCTCGATGGCGTGGAAAGCGGGGTCATGGAGCGGGCGCATGGCCTCGAGGGCCACGACACCTGCTGCCTCGGCAGCGCGGAAGACTTCCAGCGCCTGCGCCTCGGTGGCGCAGAAGGGCTTCTCGACGATGACGTGCTTGCCACCGGCGATGCAGGCAAGGGCCTGCTCGTAGTGAAGTGCGTTGGGGCTGCCGATATAGACGGCGTCGACGTCGGCAGCGGACGCAAGCTCGTCAAGTGCGGTGAAGTTACGCTCGCCGCCGTGCTTAGCGGTGAAGGCGGTGCCGCGATCTGCGTCGCGCGAGAGCGTGCCCACAAACGCGGCTTGGTCGTTGGCGTTGACGACCTGGATAAAGTCGTCGGTGATCATGGATGTGCCGATGGTCGCGATGCGCAGCATACGTCCCCCTTGCGTTGTTTGGTCTACAGGATGAGTGTAGCGCGTGGGGATATAAAGCTGCGCGAAAATGCTATTACAGGTCGTTCTCGTTAAAGCCGGTGTCGATATCGAGGTTGGCTCCGTCGGCCGCGGTGGTGGCGAGCTCGTCGCAGCGCTCATTGAGCTCATGGCCGGCGTGACCCTTAACCCAGATGAACTCCACTTTGTGCTTGCTCTTTGCGGTGAGCAGACGCTCCCACAGATCGCGGTTCTTGACAGGCTGCTTGTTGGCGGTCTTCCAGCCGCGTTTTTTCCATCCGTCAATCCAGTGCTTGTTGAAGGCGTTGACGACGTACTGCGAATCGGAATGGACTTCGACGTCGCAGGGGCGGTTGAGCGCCTCGAGTGCCACGATGACCGCCATGAGCTCCATGCGGTTGTTGGTGGTCTTGGCGTAGCCGCGCGAAAGCTCGGAGGTGAAGGTCTTGCCGGCGGGGTTGGTGTATTTGAGCACGGCGCCGTAGCCGCCGCGTCCCGGATTTGATCGGGCCGAGCCGTCGGTATAGATGATGACCTTCACATGGTTCCTTTCGTTGGGTACGTTTCGTGTGAGTGACCATTGTAGCGCCATGCCCGCCGGGGGCTAGCAATCTACGATTTCTACCCCGTCTTCCGACAGTTGGTTGGCATGGATGATGCGGTTGAGCTCGTCGAGGTATTGCTGCAAGAGGGGAGAGGGCTTGCGGTCGTCATGCATGATGTAGCCCACATGCATCGTCGGGGCGTCTGCCAGGGGGATCGAGGCCATGCCCCACTGCATTTCGCTGGAGAGTACGCCGGTCGACAGCGCATAGCCGTTCGAGGTGATAAGCAGGTTGGTGAGCGTCCCGCGGTCGGATACGCGGATATTGCGGTTGCAGGGAATATAGCTAAACGGTTCCTCGGCGTAATAGAAGGAGTTCGAGGTGCCCTGTTCAAAACTATAGCGCGTATAGGGTGTGAGGTCGGCAAGGGACAGTTGCGGGCGGCGGGCGAGCGGGTGGCGTTCGCTGACGAACACGTGGACTTTCGCATCAAAGAGGGGATGAAAGCTCGCTCGGGCATCGGTAAAGGCCTTCTGCAAGACACGGGTATTAAAGTCATCCAGATAGAGGATGCCGATATCGCTGCGAAACGCGCGCACGTCGTCGATAATCTGCGCTGTGGTGGTCTCGCGCATGATGAACTCGAACTTGCTGTCGCGGCAGCGCTCGACTACGTTGACAAAGGCCTCGACCGAAAAGGCGTAGTGTTGGGCGGAAATGGCGAGGCGGGCTTGCGGGGTGCCGCCGTCCTCGTAGCGGGCCTCGAGCATGTCGGCCTGCTCTACGACCTGGCGTGCATAACCCAAAAGCTCGGTGCCGTCGTTGGTGAGTGCAACACCGCGGCTGGAGCGCGTAAAGATTTCGATATGAAGTTCCTGCTCCAGGCTTTTGACGGCATTGGAGATATTGGACTGCGCCGTATAGAGGCGCTGGGCTGCGGCGTTGATCGAACCGGACTCTGCCACGGCGATCATAAAGCGAAGCTGCTGGAGGGTCATCGGCGCCCGTCCCTTCGATAGCTATCTATAAAACCGATAACAGGTTAGCGCTTTTAAGTGATTGACCGAGGGAAACAATGCTCGTACTATTCAAAACACACAAAGGCGGTAGGTAATTAAGCCAACCACGGAACCGGGATGCGAAAGGAGGCCCGCATATGAATTGCTTGCCAAGACGAATGCCGGGCTCCTGTTTGCGCCCGTCGGCGTGATCAGGAGACAGCGACTTACTTCTCTCTTTTTATTTACTTTTGTTCGATCAAGGAGACCATCATGAGCCAGTTCATTAACAACCCCGAGCACACCTTTGGTTTCGATACCCTGCAGCTGCACGTTGGCCAGGAGAGCGCCGATCCTGCATCCGACTCCCGTGCCGTGCCTATCTACCAGACCACGAGCTATGTGTTCCGCAACTCCCAGCACGCCGCCGACCGCTTTGGTCTTGCCGACGCCGGTAACATCTACGGCCGTCTGACCAACTCCACCCAGGGCGTCTTCGAGGACCGTATCGCCGCCCTCGAGGGTGGCGTGGCAGGTCTTGCCGTCGCCTCCGGTGCTGCTGCCATCACCTATACCCTGCAGGCTCTTGCCCAGGCCGGTGACCACGTGGTGGCTCAGAAGACCATCTACGGTGGCTCCTACAACCTGCTGGAGCATACGCTCTCCCAGTTTGGCGTCGAGACCACGTTTGTCGATGCCCATAACGTGGAAGAGGTCGAGGGTGCCATCAAGGACAACACCACGGTCATCTATCTCGAGACGCTCGGCAACCCCAACTCCGACATCCCCAACATCGACGCCATCTCCGAGGTCGCCAAGAAGCACGGTCTGCCGGTTGTCGTCGACAACACCTTCGGCACCCCGTATCTGTTCCGTCCGCTGGAGCATGGTGCCAACATCGTCGTCCACTCCGCAACCAAGTTCATCGGCGGCCACGGCACCTCGCTGGGCGGTGTGATCGTCGACGGCGGTAACTTCGATTGGAAGGCGAGCGGAAAGTACGCCCAGATCGCTGAGCCCAACCCCTCCTACCACGGTGTTTCGTTTGCCGAGGCTGCCGGTCCCGCCGCCTTCGCAACCTATGTCCGCGCTATCCTGCTGCGTGACGAGGGCGCCTGCATCAGCCCGTTCAACGCCTGGGTCCTGCTCCAGGGCACCGAGACCCTGTCGCTGCGCGTTGACCGTCATGTCGAGAACACCAAGAAGGTCGTTGAGTTCCTGGCTGGTGACAGCCACGTCGCCAAGGTGAACCACCCGAGCCTGCCTGAGCACCCCGATCACGAGCTCTATCAGAAGTACTTCCCCCGTGGCGGTGCTTCGATCTTTACCTTTGAGATTAAGGGTGGCCAGGAGGCAGCTTGGAAGTTCATCGATCATCTGCAGGTGTTCTCGCTGCTCGCCAACGTGGCCGACGTCAAGTCACTCGTCGTACACCCGGCTACCACCACGCACTCCCAGCTCTCTGCCGAGGAGCTCGCCGAGCAGAACATCACGCCCTCCACGATCCGTCTTTCCATCGGTACCGAGAACGCCGAGGATATCATTTGGGATTTGAAGCAGGCCTTCGCCGCGCTGGACGAGTAAGGCGACTTGTGCAAGGACCCCTTGCGACTCGATAGGTATAACTGCATAAAATGCCTGCTCAAGGCGCCTGTGCGAACGATGGTTGCACAGGCGCCTTTTTTGCATAGGAAGGGCGCTGTTACAGGGTTTTTGGCATGCTTTATGCAATCGAGATGTGGAAAACTCCTGTTGAGTGGATGTGAGTTTTACGCAATTGACGTGCGCCTTTTGAGTAAAACCGCAGGTCGCGATTTGCTCGGGGTACTATGCAGCGCGATCGAATCACACGCAGCCCAAACGCAGCAAAAACGCACTACGGAGGTTTCCAGCTACATGAGGATCGATTCACGAAAACCGAAAGCCGCCGCCCTTTCCGCCGCTCTGACCGTGGCACTTTTGGCGGGCGTCGGCGCAACCGATGCCCACGCGGCAACACTATCCGATACGGTCGGATCTACGCCGTCCGAGGCGACGCTGGTGCAGCCCGTCGACTACCGCGGTGACGGTTATGGCTCTATGCAGGAGTGGAACGCCTCGATGGGGGCGAAGCGCGATTCCCTGGAGATGCGCGCTCAGATCATTATGAATATGTATGGCGACTATGCCACCGATGACGAGCGCGCTGTGTTGCAGCGTTGCATCGACGGTGCGGGCAGCCTGTTGACGATGGGGGAGGTCGACGCCAAGTCGACCGAGCTCGATGAGCTCCGCTCCACGCTTGAGGATGCCAAGCGCGAGGCGCTCGAGGCTGCTGCAGCCGAAGCCGAGGCTGCTGAGGCCGTTCAGGCTTCGTATTACAACGCCGGCTCCGGCTCGTCTTACGCGTCTGCTGCGTATTACGCGAACGGCTCGGGCCTGACGCGTTCGAGCGGCGTCAATAACTATAACGGCCGCCGCGAGACTTATTACAGCAGCAACGTGTTGTATCACCACCGCACGGGCGAATGGACGCAGGATTCCGAGGGCTTTTGGCGCGATTCCGATGGTTACTACGTCGTGGCCGCGGGCGATAAGGCTCAGGGCTCCACGTTTACCGGATCCAAGGGCGAGTGCAAGGTCTATGACTCCGGCTGCGCAGCCGGAACCACCGACTACTATACCGGTTGGTAATCTGCCATAAGCCGATAGGACATGACGGGCGGGCGTCTTCACCGAGCCTTTGGGCAACGTAAGGGCGCCCGTTTTTTGTGCGTGCTTGAGTTAACAGAGCGCTTACCGTGGCAGTACGCCGCGCATATGGGCGCGGGGCACACTAAGTCACGAGAAACAAAGTCTTTCTCGTGGAGGAAGTGGTCTTGTGAACGCTCGAGATATCGCCGTTGCCGCCGTTGCATTGACGCTTGGTTGCCTTGGTCCTACGGCCGCGCTCGTCGCGGGTATGCAGGGGTCTTGTGGGGCTGCCTCTATCGTGGTCGGTGCGTTGATCGCGGCTGCGCTGCTGGGAAGTGCGGGTGTAGTTCTTTGCCGCGATGGCGAGGACGAGGTGCCTGAGTCGCAACGCTAACTGTTGTGAGGTTGCCGCCGGTCATAGACGAAGATGAAAGCCGCCGCAGGGGAAAGGTTCCCTTGCGGCGGCTTTGCTGTTGAGTCTGTTGACGTGGTGAGCCGGGCGCTACCAGCTTGCCTCGATATCGCGGATGCGCCGATAGAGCCACTCGTTTTGCGGTGCCTGGATATCGTGCTTGGCCGCCAGACGGCAGATGGTGCCCGCGAACTCATCAACCTCGGTTTTGCGCCTTGCGACGCGGTCTTGAGCCATCGAGGGCATACCGGCGGGGTCGATTCCCTCGATGAGATGCACCATCTGCGTCAGGTCTGCCTCGGTCAGCTCAATGCCCTCGGCGTTGGCGACCGCAAGCGTCTCTCGCATGGCGGAAACAAAGCAACGACGCTGCTCGGAGCCCAGTTCCGTGGCGCTTCCGTACGTGCCGCCGTAGGCCATGCAGGTCTGGTTGATGCCGTCGTTGAGCATGAGTTTGGCCCACATGCGGTGCGCAATGTCGCTCTCGACGGTATGGGCGATGCCGCAGCGCGTGTAGAGCTCGTCGATGGCGGTAACGGTTGCGGGCTCGGTGCCCGCTGCCGCGCCAAAGCGAATCTCGCCCGCATTGGTAAAGGTGAGCGCGCCGTCGAGGAATACGGCGTCCATGCCCTGGCAGATACCCAGGACGGTGTGCTTCCAGCCAAAGCGCTCGGCAATCTTTTGCTCGCTCGTAATGCCGTTGCACAGCGAGGCGATGAGCGTGTTGGGTCCCACGACGCGCTCCATAGTCTTGAGCGCTTGGTTGAGTCCCGTCGTCTTGACCGTGAGAATGACCAGATCGGCGGGCGTTGCCTCGCTGGCACGGACGGACGTGAGATTGCAGGGCTCGCCGTTGACGGTGAGCGCGTCGTTCGCATGACGCTCAAAACGGGTGTCATCCATGACGTATTCGACGGCGTCGTTGCCGAGGGTCTTGGCAATCATGCTGCCGTAGAGCAGGCCCACGCCGCCCTTGCCGATAAAGGCGATCTGCACGTGAATCATCTCCCCATATAAAAGGCGCCCGCGTAAGGGGCGCCTGATGGATTGTATGCCGCCAGAGTGATTGGTGGGTGCGCGGGACGGCTGTTATAAAAAAGAAACGTTTGCCTGGACGCTACGCTGCAGGGCAGACCGCAAAGACGCGCGCGGGGTATCCGACACCATCGCGGACCTTAGGGAAGGTGCAGAAGATGACGGCGCCTGTGGCGGGAAGCTCGTCCAGATGGTCCATGACCTCGATCTGGTAACGGTCGACCGAGAGGATGTATTGTTCTCCGGGATAGGGGTAGGCGTCCTCGCGCGTGGTCACGCTCGCCTCCTTTCATCGGGCTTTTTGCTGATGTTAAAGCGGTGTCGTGACGGCTCGATTTCTGCTACGTTACGATACGTTCTCGATTGCGATTCCAATGTGTTTCGATGGCGTGGCCGTTGTGTTTCGCCTTGCCGAGGCGCTGATGGCGAAGGGAGGGGCAGTGCAATATCGTGTTGACCCCAAAAGTGGTAACCGAATATCCGCTCTGGGTCTGGGCTGCATGAGGTTCCCCGGTGCGCCGGGACACCCCGATGCGAAGACGGCCGATACCATCATCTCCCGTGCGGTGGAGCAGGGGATTAATTATCTGGATACCGCGTATCTTTATCCCGGCAACGAGGTGTGCGTGGGTGCCTCACTTGAGCGTTTGGGGCTGCGTAACCGGGTGTTGCTGGCGACTAAGTTGCCGCACGCTTCGTGCAAGTGCGCGGAGGATTTCGACCGGTTCTTCGACGAGCAACTGCACCGTTTGCGGACTGACCATATCGACTACTACCTCATGCACAACATCACCTCGCCCGCGCAGTGGGAGCGTGTGGTAGCGTTGGGTATCGAGGACTGGATTGCGCACCAAAAGGTTGTGGGGCGTATTCGCCAGATAGGTTTTTCGTACCACGGCAGTGCGGCAGACTTCCTCACGATGCTTGACGCGTATGACTGGGACTTTTGCCAGATCCAGTACAACTACGCTGGAGAGCGCTACCAAGCGGGAACGGCGGGACTCATGGCAGCTGCCGAGCGCGGGCTCGCGGTGTTTGTGATGGAACCGCTTTTGGGTGGACGCCTGGCGGGCAAACTGCCTCCGCGTGCCCGCGCCGTGTTCGATGGCGCACGCGATCCGTACCTGAAGACGCCGGCTGCTTGGGGCCTTTCGTGGGTGTGGAATCATCCTCAGGTCACGATGCTGCTATCGGGTATGACCGATACCGCGCAGGTGGACGAGAACGCGGCATTGGCGGATCGCGCACTGCCGGATTCGATGACAGCTACTCAGCTCGATACCATCGCACGTGTGCTGGGAGAGTTTGAGAAATCGAATCGCGTGCCCTGTACGGGGTGCGGCTACTGCATGCCGTGCCCCAAGGGCATCAATATTCCCGGTTGCTTTGGCGCCTACAACGCGAGCTACGCGCATAGTTGGTTTACGGGGCTGTCTCAATACTTTACGGCGAGCGCGGTGCGGACGAACGAGCCCAAGCTAGTGAGCAATTGCGTCAAGTGCGGTAAATGCGCACGTCACTGCCCGCAGCACATCGATATCCCCGAGCGTCTCGACGATGTGCGCCGACGTTTCCAGCCTGGCCCCGTAACGGCCGCGCTTAAAGCTTTTTGCAAAACGCGCTCCTGATGCCCCTTTTATAAGTTGCGGTGGAATAGTTCCTGTTTGCGGCAAAATAGGGCTTAAACAGGAACTATTCCACCGCAACTGAAGGGGGCTGTCGTGGGCCATCGGGATTCATGTGATGATTTGCGTGAGGTTCGTTGGGGCGTTTTGGGCGCTGGGCGCATTTCGCATCGATTTGCATCGTCGCTCAAGGAGGTGGACGGGGCACGGCTTGTGGCTGCCGCCGGTCGCACTCCTTCGCATGTTGAGGAGTTTTGCAGGGCGTTTTCGATTGATGCCGCGCACAGTTATGCCACGGCTGACGATAACGGCGATGCAGCTTATGATGCGTTGATTGCCGACCCCGATGTCGACGCAATCTACTTGGCTCTTCCACATGGCATGCATGCGCATTGGGTCTGTCGGGCACTGCGCGCGGGAAAGGCCGTGCTGTGCGAAAAGCCGGCCGTTTTGAATGAAGAAGAGGCTCTCTCGATTGCCTCCACCTCTCGCGAGCACGGTGTGCTGTTTATGGAGGCGATGAAAAATCGGTTTTGCCCGATGCGTACTCGCGTGAAGGGCTTGCTTGCGTCGGGCGAGCTCGGCCGTATCGTCTCGATTGAAAGCGTGCAAAAACTCGATTATGGTGAGCCCCCTTCGAGTTATCTGCTCGACCCGTTGCAGGGTGGCTGTCTATATGACATGGGCTGCTATGCGGTCGGGTGGTTTGAGGATCTACTTGCGGGTGCGTGCGATGTTTCGTCTCGTGAAGTTCGCTGGCGTGACGTATCGGGCGGCCGCGTTGATTGGGCCGACGAGATCCGTATGAGCGTCGGCGGCATACCCATTCATATGGCGTGCGACGGCAAGGCAGCATATGAAAGCCGCTTAACGATTGCCTGCGAGCGGGGCTCGTTGGAAATCGAGCGCCTCCATCGCCCCGAGCTCGCCCATGTGAAATACTCCGACGGACGAATGCTCGAAATAAATGCCCCGTTTGAGGTCGATGATTTCTACGGCGAAATCCAGCATGCGACCCAGCTCATCCGGGCGGGGAAACTCGAGAGTCCCGTCATGTCCCTTGCCGCCACACAGCGCTGCGCGCACATTATCGATGCAATCCGTCTAGCCCTCTAGGACTTGGCGCTGACGCGTAGGGAATCATGAGGCTGGCGCCCGTAGCCGCAGTGCTTGGTGGCCCGCATCTCTGATGCCCCTTTTATAAGTTGCGGTGGAATAGTTCCTGTTTGCGGCAGAATAGGGGCCAAACAGGAACTATTTCACCGCAACTGATGAGGGGGAGCTGGGGATGCTGACGATCGGGTGTCACCTATCCACGACGAAGGGCTATCGGGCAATGGGGGAGACGGCGCTATCCATTGGCGCCAATACCTTTGCATTCTTTACGCGCAACCCGCGTGGTGGCAAGGCGAAAGACCTTGACATGGATGACGTGGCGGCCCTGCGCGAGCTTATGGAGCAAAACGACTTCGGCCCACTCGTGGCGCATGCCCCCTATACCTACAACCCCTGTTCTGCCAAAGAGCGGGCGCGTGAGTTTGCCTTGGAGGCAATGGCCGAAGACTTGCAGCGTCTGGAAGCACTGCCCGGCAACTACTACAACTTTCACCCCGGCGCACATGTGGGGCAGGGGACTGATGCCGGCATTCAGATGATCGTCGACACCCTGTGCCAGGTGATGTTTGAGGGCCAGCAGACGACGGTGTTGCTCGAGACCATGGCCGGCAAGGGCACCGAGGTGGGCCGCAGCTTTGAGGAGCTGGCGCTCATCATCGAGGGCGTTGCCGACAAGCGCCCCGAGCTGTCGGCCAAGCTGGGCGTGTGTCTGGACACCTGCCATGTGAATGACGCCGGCTATGACATCGTCTGCGATCTTGACGGTGTGCTTGACGAGTTCGATCGTGTGGTGGGTATCGAGCGCCTGCGCGCCGTGCACATCAATGACTCCAAGAATCCCTGCGGCGCCCATAAGGACCGCCACGAATGCATCGGTAAGGGCTATCTGGGTAGTGAAGAGTTTGGCGGCGGTATGCAGGTTATGCAGAATATTGTATTGAATAGCCGCTTGCGTGCGCTTCCATTCATTTTGGAGACGCCTAACGAACTTGCAGGTTATGCAGCGGAAATTACGCTATTAAGGTCATTGCAGCAGTAATGACTGTCACAAAGTGGAGTGTTCCATTCACGTTATGGGTTTGTTTCAATCAGTTTTCTAATTGCAGTTTCGCATTTACGGGTGCATAATATCCAACAGTTTTTGCAGACCTCTGAATCAAACGGGGTCACCGGAAGGAGACTGATTATGAAGCTGAAGAAGCTTGGCGCATTTGCCGCCACGGGCGCCATGGCGATCGCCCTTGCACTGACGGGCTGCGGCTCGTCCAACGCCACCTCTGGTTCTGATGCCGGTTCCAGCAGCTCTGACGACGCTAAGGTCGAGAAGGTCGACGGCTCCAAGGAGTACGCGCTCGTCAAGGACGGTACGCTGACCGTCGGCACCTCTGCCGAGTACGCTCCGTTTGAGTACAAGGATGACAACGGCGATTATCAGGGCTTTGACCTTGAGCTCATCAAGGCTATCGGCGACAAGCTGGGCCTGGATGTCGAGTACGTCAACAATGACTTCGACACACTCGTACCCGGTGTCGCTTCGGGCGCTAAGTACGACGTCTCCATCGCGGCTATCACCGACACGCCCGAGCGTGAGAAGGAAGTCACTTTCTCCGATTCCTACTACATGGACGATCAGGCTATCGTGACCAAGGTCGATAACACCGACATCACGGCCGACAACTACAGCGAGAAGCTCAACAACGCCGACGCTACCATCATCGTTCAGTCTGGCTCGACCGCCGAGTCCTTTGCCCAGGAGAACTTCCCCAAGGCCAAGATCGTCCCCTACAAGGACGCTACCGAGTGCTTCAGCGCCCTGCAGTCCGATAAGGGCGACGCCGTAGTCACCAACCGCTCCGTTGCCAGCCAGCTGACCGCCGAGCAGTTCAACACCTGCCAGACCATCAAGCAGATCAGCACCGGCGAGGAGTACGCCATCGCCATCAACCAGGGCAACACCAAGCTCAAGGACGACATCAACCAGGCCATCAAGGACCTGACCGACGACGGTACCGTCGACGCCCTCATGGCTAAGTACAACATCAAGTAAAATAGCTACTTGATTGCGTGTAGGCCCTTTCCGTTTTGCGGAGAGGGCCTTTGCGCTTCTCTTGACGGAGAGTGCTTCCGTCTCGTTTTGCCGGCAACTTCTACGATAGGAGCCACCTTGTCTCGATTGAACGAAGGGGCTGCGGAGCAGCGTTTTCCACTGCCCGCCTTGCTCCAAAAGCTAGCCTGCGCCATGGCCGTGGCGCTCGCGCTGGTGTGCGTGGGGGCATATGCGCCCACGACCGCCCAGGCGCTTGAGTCCGCAAAGATTACCGCCCGACCCAACACCGGTTCGGGCAGCGCTGTGGTCGGCGGCACCGAGACGCGCATTACCTGGGAGGTCCAGGCCGATGCCGACGAGGAACTGAGTGGTCTTTCGCTGACGTTTGCCGATGGCACGACCTTTGGTGCGGACGACACACGTCTGACGATGCTCTCGGGCGATGACCTTATGGACCGTACGCCCATGAAGCCTACGTGCAAGGTCGACGGCCAGACGCTCAAGATCGATTTTGGCGAGACGGCGCCCGCTGGCGGCTATTTCCGTGTCGAGGTCTACGGCGTGACCTTCCCCGTCGAGGGCGGCGACGAGGCCTTTAGCGGTACCTATACGCTCGCCGATGGTTCGACCAAGAAGATCTCCAAGATTCCATCGGTGGAGATCAAGGGCGTGACGGCATTCGATAACTTCCTGGCCGACCTTAAGGAGCAGCCGTGGGTCGAGGCATGGAATTCCAACATGTTCCTTCGCCTGTTCCTGAACCCGGTCATTTTGGTCCAGAGCCTGCCGATCGTCTTTAAGGGCTTCCTTATGTCGCTCTCGATCGTGCTCGTGGCGTTTCCGCTGGCCATTCCCTTTGGCTTTGCGCTGTCGCTCATGCGCATCTCCAAGTCGCGCATCCTGCGTTGCCTTGCCGGCATCTATGTGAATATCATCCGCGGAACGCCGGCGTTCCTGCAGATCTACATCGCGTTCTTTGGCCTGCCGCTGGCCGGCGTCAAGGTTGACGACTATGTGCTGGGCGTTATCGTCATGGCCATGAACTCGTCCGCCTACCTGTGCGAGATCTTCCGCGCCGGTATTCAGTCAATCCCCAAGGGCCAGAACGAGGCCGCGCGCTCGCTAGGCATGAACGCCTTCCAGACGCTGCTCTACGTCATGATTCCGCAGACGTTCCGCAATGTCCTGCCCACGCTGACCAGCGAGTTCATCCTGCTCTACAAGGATACGTCGCTGCTCGCCGCCGTGGGCGTGGTTGAGATCGTCATGAACGCTCGCACCATCGTGGCCACGACGGGCTCCATCACGCCGTATGTGGTTGCCGCCCTGTTCTATCTGGTCATTACCCTGCCGCTTGCGCGCTTGGTGAGCGGTCTTGAGGCGAGGCTTCTGGGGACGGCCGAAACTAAGAAGAAGCGTCCCACCAAGAGCGCCGGACAGGTTGTCGCGACGCCCGCCGATCATATCGCCGGTCTGTAAGGAGGTTCTATCATGAGCGAAACCAATAACTCGAACGAGGTCGTCGTCAGCATCAAGAATCTCCAGAAGGCCTTTGGCGATAACGTGGTCCTGCGCGACATCGATCTGGATGTGCACAAGGGTGAGGTCGTTGTGGTCTTGGGCCCCTCGGGCTCGGGCAAGTCGACGATGCTTCGCTGCATTAACCGTCTTGAGGAGCCCACGAGTGGTTCGATTGTCGTCGAGGGCGTGGATGTGTGCGCCAAGGGCGTCGACCTCAATAAGGTACGTACGCACTTGGGCATGGTGTTTCAGCAGTTCAATTTGTTCCCGCACCTGTCAGTCAAAAAGAACGTCATGCTCGCGCAGCAAAAGGTGCTCAAGCGCAGCAAGGAAGAGGCCGAAAAGATTGCCGTCGAGGAGCTGACCAAGGTCGGTCTTGCCGAGCGTATCGACTTTATGCCGAGCCAGCTTTCGGGCGGTCAGCAGCAGCGCGTGGCCATCGCCCGTGCCCTGTCGATGAACCCTCACGTCATGCTCTTTGACGAGGCTACGTCGGCGCTCGACCCCGAGCTCGTCCGCGACGTTCTGGGTGTCATGCGCGACCTGGCACGCGACGGCATGACCATGATCGTCGTGACGCACGAGATGGGCTTTGCCCGCGACGTCGCCGACCGCGTTGTCTTTATGGACGGCGGCGTTATCGTGGAGGAGGGCACGCCGAGCGAGGTCTTCGACCATCCCAAGAGCGAACGCACCAAGGCGTTTTTGGGCAATATCTCATAGCTGATCAGCAGTGTCTCGGAATGAGAGTTTGCTTGAGCGGGCGGGGTCGTAGCAATGATGCTGCGGCCCCGTTTTGCATTTCGGATAAAGGTCTCGTCGTTGCCCTGGCGGACTTTCAACCACATTTTCGGTGAATTATGTGTGCGTGATATCGGCGGACGCTCGTTGTCTGGTCTTCCATACAATTACATGCTGTTTGAAAAGAAGCCGGACCATGGGTGCGCTTGGCGCATAAAAGGGAACTGGGTGGGAATCCCAGGCAAGGCGGTTACTGTGTGCGGGGCTGTCCCGCGAGTCAGATTACTTGCCCATGGTCTTCTCGTGTCGAGGGTCTTTTGGGAGCCGCTGGATTCCGGTGAGCAGAAGATGACATCATATTTGCTCCAAGCATCCCGTATGCGATGCGGGGGCATTGCCGCATGCTGTCAGGTGCGGGCGTTTCGCTGTGTCCCGTTTCCCTTTACATGGTCGGCCTCGATTCTTATTGGGGTAGTGATCTTCCAGACCAAGGGGGAAAGGATGCTCAACAACATCCGAACAGGTACGAGGAAATTCCTCGTCGTGCTCATGGCGTTTATCTTTGCCAGTTCG
>CAJJVE010000017.1:0-15699 GCA_905196265.1 uncultured Collinsella sp.
TTTCTATTGAAATGTGCTTCAATCTGCCGTGCTATACTGAAATTGAGATTCAGTATAGCAAGGAGTTGATATGCCTACATCAATACTCGACACGCGGCCAGTTCAGATGAACGTGCGTATAGATCGCCAGCTCAAAGAGGCAGGAGACGCCGTACTGACTCATATTGGCATGACGCCGTCACAAGCTGTGAGGGAGCTGTGGCAGTACTTGACCGAGAACGGTCATATGCCCGTCGCAAAAAAGAATGATGACGAAGTCCTGCCTGACGACATACGATCGAAGGCGAGTTCGTCCCGCGTCTCGGAAGGGGCTGCGTTAATTTCGAATTTTTATGAGCGGTTCTCGATTCAGAGGCCGAGCCCCGATGAAGCCTTTGATTACGACGAGTTATACGATCAAATGATGATCGAGAGATTCAGCGATTGGATTGAATTATGAGCGGCGTCAGAACGAAACGTGTGCTCAAGCTGTTGATCGACACGAACGTCTGGCTAGATTACTTTCTCGCTCGTACGAATGCGACCAGGCCGATAGTCGAGCTCCTTTCTCGCGCGGCGGAAGCGGAGGATATCGTCCTCTTCTCGTCCTCCCTGTCTGTCAAAGACGTCTATTACATTCTGGGAAGGACGATGAAGGCCGACGCCCGCCGTGAGGGGGCTCTCACTCCCGAAGCCATCGCCGGTGCCGACGAGACAGCGTGGGCGTGCGTTCGCCTGATTCGGCAAAAGTCGATTATTGCCTCGGTCGGTGCAGACGAGGTCTTCGACTCCTTTGTGTTCAAGTATCATCACAACGACTTTGAGGACGACCTGATGCTGGGCGTCGCCAATCGCATTGATGCCGATTACGTCGTGACAGAGGACAAAAATCTCATCAAACATACCAATGGTGTATGCATTAATGTTCAACAGGCGTTGAAGTTGGTTGAAGGGTCCAACGTCCCTTCGGCACGGCCCGTCTAACATGCTTTATCTTGATAAAGTGGCGTTTCCTCGCCGTTAGCCGATGATGCGAGGGCGCTCGGCGTTTTCGACTGGTTTATGCACGCAAAGTCTGGGAATATACAAGTCGCATGTCTTACTGTCTAACCAGTTGCGCCAAGGAGGCACCATGGACTACAAGATTACCGGCTACGAGCCCGCCCAGCTGTTCCATTTCTTTGAGGAGGTCAGCGCGATCCCCCGTGGGTCTGGCAACGAGAAGGGCATCAGCGATTTCCTGGTCGCGTTTGCCAAGGAGCGCGGTCTCGATGTGTATCAGGACGAGGTCTACAACGTTATCATTCGCAAGCCCGCATCTGCCGGCGCCGAGAATGCCCCGACCGTGATGCTGCAGGGCCACATCGACATGGTGTGCGACAAGCTGGGCTCCGTTGAGCACGACTTTACGACTGATGGTATCGACCTGGTCGTCAAGGACGGCGTCCTCACCGCTAACGGTACCACTCTGGGCGCCGACAACGGTATTGCCGTCGCTCTGATGCTCACTGTTCTCGATGACGATTCGATCGTTCACCCCGCCCTCGAGTGCGTATTCACCACCGACGAGGAGACCGGCCTGGTCGGCGCCGAGACGCTCGACAAGTCCCAGATTAGCGCCCGCACCATGATTAACCTTGACTCCGAGGAAGAGGGCGTTGCTACCGTCAGCTGCGCCGGCGGTGTCGTCGTTACCTACACCTGCCCGATTGCGCGCGAGCACAAGACCGGTAGCACCCTCACGCTCGATATCTCCGGCCTGCTGGGCGGCCACTCCGGCAGCGATATCAACCTGGAGCGCGGCAACGGCAACCTCATCATGGCTCGCATCATCGACCGCCTGATGGTCGCCGGCGAGCCCGCCATCGTTAGCTTTAACGGCGGCACCAAGGACAACGCCATCAACCGTGAGTGCAAGGCTGTTCTGGTCTACGCCGACCATGCTGCCGCCGAGGCAGCGGCCGAGATCGCCCGTGGCATCATCGCCGACGTCACTGCCGAGCTCGAGGTCTTCGACCCCGGCTTTACCTGCACGGTTGAGATTGCCGACAACACTGAGGTCGAGGCCATGGACCAGAAGTCCGCGCTTGCCCTCATCCGCGCCCTGCGTCTTGCCCCCAACGGTGTGATCCGCCGCAACGTCGCCACCGACGGCTCCGTCGAGGTTTCCTCCAACATCGGCGTGGTTGCCACCTCTGACGACCAAGTCAAGATCATGCTGTCCCCGCGCTCCTCGATCACCTCACTGCAGAACGAGTTCAAGGACCGTCTGCAGACGCTGGCCGATGTCCTGGGCTTCGACGCCAAGTTCGAGTTCGAGTATCCCGGCTGGAGCTATGCCGAGCATTCGCCGGTCCGCGACGTCTTTGTCGAGAGCTATCGCGAACTTTTTGGCTCCGAGCTGCGCATCGAGTCCATTCACGCCGGCCTTGAGTGCGGCCTGTTTGCCGAGGCCCTGCACGGCCTGGACGCCATCGCCGTGGGCCCGACGCTCTCCGATGTCCACACCCCGGACGAGAGCATGGAGCTCGCTTCTGCCGAGCGCTTCTACGAGCTGCTCATCGACGTCCTCAAGCGCCTCGCTGCGTAAAGGTTGCGCTAGCAGCAGTCCGAGCCACGTGCTAGCGGATTGCAAATGACATTACGAGAGGGGGCACCCGGTCTTTGCGACAGGTGCCCCCCTCTCTTCTTTTGGGAAATGGGAAATTGCGAGCGTCTAGCCCATTTCTGCCCTGATGAGGTCGAGGGTGCGCTGGCAGTTTTCGCGGACGGGGCCGAGCATATGCTCGCGCAGGTCCGCCATGCCGGGCAGGTCGGCGTATTCGTCCATGACCTCTTCCATGCAAATGGGTACCTCGTAGGCGAGGTCCATCATGGTCGCAAAGCAAAACTTCTCGGATAGCCCGGCATCGGTGAGCGCCGCCTCCAGCGCGGCGTCGCCCATACCGTGGTATCGGCGAATTGCGTTGGGTCCGATGCGCCCCACACGGTTCTCGCCGCCAACGCTCATGGCGAGGCGCGCTTTTCGCCGCATACGTTCGTATGCTAAGCCCGATGCGACATCGTACATGGGTGCGAGCGCCGCGTTTGTGCCTTTGCCAAGGATGAGCGAGTAGTTTTTAGCGTGTGCGTCAGGCGCTCCGATAATGGCGTTATAGAACAACATATAGGTAAAAAGCACAAGATTCATGTGGTGGGGGACTGTGTTAATCAGTCGTTCTTGGATGTCTCGTGTAGTTGGTCCTCCGTCGGCGGTGTATTTCTGGCTTGGCAATACACCGAGCGCTTGGCAAAAGTCCTCCTGATGCAGCCTTTCGATATTTCCGCTGCTATTGACCATTCTGTCGTACCGTTCAACGACGAGCGCGGCTTCGTCTTCAAATGTGCAATAGGAGACGTTGGCAGTTGGAATGCCAACACGCCGAGCTGTTTTCATGCAGACGAATTCGTTTAAGGCCTGATGTTTGAACCCAACGACACCATTTTTGAAGATATGGGTAGTGGGGGATGACCCTAGACATTCGCACCATTGGCCATCATGCCGAGCTAGTGCAAATTTGCCTTGATTGCCGCCCAGGGACCAGCTTTCGTTGGAGCCCATCCATGTCTCTCTTTCGTCATCGCGAATTGCTTTGAGCTTGTGAGCGATTTGAGAATTGGTAAGCGGGCGGTATGCCGAGACCCTGCCGCGGGCGGCGTCTAATTGATCGGCTCGACAAAACTGAACGGCCCCCGCGCAGTCAAGACCGATATGGCACAAGAGGGCGACGGGGTTGTTGGATGCAACATCATGCTCGGTGGCAATAGCGCGACGCTGCTCTTGACTGTCGGGCAAAAGGCCAAATAGGAACGGGCGGACGATGTTATGGCCATACGTGCGATTGGAAAGCGGCATTGTTAGCGATAACGGTGCTCCGCGATAGGTTGGGGCGTATGCAAAGCTGCAGAGTCCATGCTCGTCTTGCCGGAGAGTGCCGGCGATTTCGCCACAAATGAGGGTCGCGAGCTCCATCTCTGCCATTTATTTCACAACCTTACAGCCAAAGGAGAGGTTTGAAGTGCCGGAAAGGCCTTGCTCGGCTGCGATTTGGGCCAGCAAGGCACCATAGGAAGATGGCGTTCCTTGTCGAGTGGGTCGTCTGCCTACGCTTGGCTTTGGCAGGGTATTCGAGTTCGCGATAGGGAGGTTCACTATCGTCGTCGGATGTTCGGAGGGCGATGCGATGGAGTCGTTATCGCTTTGCGCGAAGAGACCTATGCCGAGTGCGTTAAAGACGGTCAGCAACTTGTCGAGTCGAATGCCGGTGGCGTCTCCTAGCTCGAGCGATGCGAGCAGGCGCTCCGAAACACCGGCCTTTTTAGCGAGGGTCGCACGGGTGATCCCTTGCGCCTCGCGTGCCTGGCGCACGTAGACGCCAGCTTGGCGCGGTGTGGTGATGGGAAGGGTATCCACGGCGATCTCCTAACGTGCAGACTTTTGCATATCAGTATGACATGCAAAAGTCTGCATGAAAAGGCCTCATGCAAAACTCTGCATGAGACCTTGCCCGAACGTTTAGTTTTGAAGGGTGTTTTACAGCGCCAAAAAACCCAAGTGTTCCAGCAGAATCTTGAGGCCGATAAGGATGAGCACGACGCCGCCCACGATGGTGGCGGGTTTTTCGTAGCGCGCGCCAAAGGTATGGCCGATCGCTACGCCGGCGACGGAGAAGATAAACGTTGTGATGCCGATAAGCGATACAGCGGGAACGATGTCAACCGAGAGCGCCGCAAATGAGATGCCCACGGCCAGGGCGTCGATTGAGGTGGCGATGGCGAGGATCAGGTACTCGCCCAGGTCAATCTTTTCGGCATCCTTGCCGTCGCTTTCATCCTCGTCCTCGGTAAAGGCCTCCCACAGCATTTTGCCGCCGATGAAGGCCAAAAGGATAAAGGCGATCCAGTGGTCGATGGGTCCGATGATGCCCATGAATTGACTGCCGAGCGCCCATCCGATTACGGGCATGCCGGCCTGAAAGCCGCCAAAGAACAGGCCGAGCACTACGGCGGCCTTAAGGTTGATCTTCTTCATGCCAAGGCCCTTGCAGATGGAAACGGCAAAGGCGTCCATCGAAAGGCCAACGGCGAGCAACGCGAGCTCTGCGAGTCCCATAGTCTGGCTCCCTCTCTGCGGGCGAACCCGCGTGTACTTCTGCCGGGGGAGCAAAAAAAGACCCGTGGCGTACGCGTTGCGCGCACAGCCACGAGTCTCGTTCATTAAGGCAAGCCAGGCCGCATCGGCCAGTGTGTTGACTTGCCGCGCCACCGGAGGCGAACCCGATCACGCGACTACTCCCTCATTTATGCGAATCCCGATGCTACCACATAAGCAGCTCATTTGGATTGGGGCTCTCAGCTGTGTTCGCTCATTCTGTAAGCATCGGATTTTGCGGGCGTCACAGGGGCAAACCGTGAGAAACTTATTGACGTTTATGGAGCGTATACGATGGGAGCGATGCCTTGGATAAGAACGAGCTGCAAAAGCGTATGGAACAGGCCATCCGCCTGACGGCACCTGGTCAGCCGATCCGCACCGCCCTCGACATGATCATCGCCGGTCACCTGGGCGCCCTTATCTGCGTCGGCGACACCAAAAACGTGCTCGCTGCCGGTAACGACGGCTTCCCGCTCAACATCTCGTTTACCTCGAACCGCCTGTTCGAGCTTTCCAAGATGGACGGTGCCATCGTTATCGATGGCGACCTCACCCAGATCCTGCGCGCCAACTTCCACCTCAATCCCGATCCCTCGCTTGCCACGAGTGAGACGGGCATGCGTCACCGTACTGCCGCTCGCATGTCGGTGCTCACCGACGCCATCGTGATCTCGGTTTCGGCTCGTCGCGCCGTCGTTAACGTGTACGTTCACGGCAAGAGCTACGAGATCCAGCCCGTCACCACCATCATGAGCTCGGTCAACCAGCTCGTCGCCACGCTCCAGACTACCCGTCAGTCGCTCGACCGCTCCCTGCTGCGCCTGACGGCCCTCGAGCTCGACGACTACGTCACGCTCGCCGACATTACCGGTATTTTCTCGAGCTTCGAGATCATGCAGCAGGCAAAGACCGAGCTTAAGGATTGCATTGTCAAGCTGGGCAACCAGGGCAAGCTCGTGCAGATGCAGCTCGAGCAGCTCGCGGGCTCCAGCATGGATACCGAATACGACCTGATGATCCGCGACTACGCAAGCGATTCCTCCGAGGCAAACGCCGAGAAGATCCGCGCCGAGCTGAGCCGCATGACGCCTAAGGACCTGTCCGACCCGCAGCACGTGGCGGCAGTTCTGGGTTACGACGACCTGGACGAGGACTCCGTCATGACGCCGCTGGGCCTGCGCACGCTTTCGCGCGTGTCCGTCGTGCGCGACGGCGTGGCCGAGAAGATCGTCGACGAGTACGGCTCGCTGCAGGAGCTCATGGACGACATCAGCGAGGATCCGGAGCGCTTGGGCGACTTTGGCGTCAACAACCCTGCCATTCTTGCGGACTCGCTGTACCGCATGAAGGGCACCAAACAGGGGAACGCATAATGGCGCCCGTATGCGCCGTGGTCGTTGCCGGCGGCAGCGGCCAGCGCTTTGGAAATCCCGGCGGCAAGCAGCTCGTTAATGTGGCGGGCCGTCCGCTCATGAGCTGGTCCATCCGCGCGTTCGATCGTAGCGATAAGGTCGGCCATATCGTCGTGGTTTGCCCTGCCGAGCGCCGTGCCGAGATGCGCCGCCTGGCCATCGACCCGTTTGACTATGACACGCCCATCAGCTTTGCCGATGCCGGCGATACCCGTCAGGATTCCACCCGTGCCGGCGTGCATGCGGCTCCGGCGGGTTTCGAATATGTCGCCATCCACGATGGCGCTCGTCCGCTCATTACGACCGAGGCCATCGACCACGCTATCGACGTGCTCATGGGTGACCGCTCGCTCGACGGTGTCGTGTGCGGTCAGCCCGCGATCGACACGCTCAAGATCGTCGACGGCGATAATATCGTCGAGACGCCGCCGCGCGAGCTCTATTGGGCCGCGCAGACGCCGCAGATCTTTAGCGTCGACGCCATGAAGCGCGCTCACGCCGCTGCTATCGCCGAGGGTTTTATCGGTACCGACGATTCATCGCTGGTCGAGCGCATGGGCGGGCGCGTCCGCTGTGTCCAGAGCCCGCGCGATAACCTTAAGGTGACGGTGCCCGAGGACCTGCGTCCCGTAACCGCGATTCTGCTTGGCCGTATGGCCGAGGGAGAGGACCTTCCCCATGTTCAGTAACCTGCGCATTGGCCACGGCTACGACGTCCACCGTTTGGTGGAGGGGCGTCGATGTATCATCGGCGGGGTCGACATTCCCTACGAGCGCGGCCTGCTGGGCCACTCGGATGCCGATGTGCTCGCGCACGCTTTGGCCGACGCCATTCTGGGCGCCTGCCGCGGGGGAGACATCGGCAAGCTATTCCCCGACACCGATCCCGCCTACGAGGGTGCCGATTCGATGGTGCTGCTTGCCCGCGTGATGGACTATGCGCGCGAGCTGGGCTTTGAGTTTGTCGATGCCGATTGCACCATTGCCTGTCAGCAACCCAAGATCACCCCGCACCGCGATGCCATGCGCGCCAACCTCGCCCATGCCCTGGGCGTCGATGTCGAAAACGTGGGCGTCGCCGCCACTACGACCGAAAGGCTCGGTTGGGAAGGCCAGGGCGAGGGAATCGGCGCCTGGGCCGTCTGCCTGCTACAGAAAACCGTTAAGGAGTAACGAATGCGTATCTACAACAGCGCTACCCATAAAAAGGAAGAGTTCCAGCCCATCGAGTCCGGCAAGGTCCGCATGTACGTGTGCGGCCCCACGGTCTATGACAACATTCACATCGGCAATGCCCGCACGTTCATTAGCTTTGACGTGATTCGTCGCTGGCTCATCGCGAGCGGCTACGAGGTCACGTTTGTCCAGAACCTCACCGATGTCGATGACAAGATCATCAAGCGCGCCAACGAGCAGGGCCGCACTGCCGCCGAGGTCGCGACAGAGTTCTCCGACAAGTTCATCGGCGTCATGCGCGCCGCCAACGTGCTCGATCCCGATGTGCGCCCCCGCGCCACCAAGGAGATCGGCCCCATGATCGCCATGATCAAGACGCTTATCGAGCAGGGCCACGCTTACGCAGCCGATAACGGCGATGTGTACTTTGCCGTGCGCAGCGATCCCAACTATGGTCAGGTCTCGGGCCGCAACATCGACGACCTTATGGTTGGCGCACGCATCGAGGAGAACGAGGACAAGAACGACCCGCTCGACTTTGCCCTGTGGAAGGCCGCCAAGCCCGGCGAGCCCAGCTGGCCGAGCCCCTGGGGCGAGGGCCGTCCCGGTTGGCACACCGAGTGCGCCGCCATGGTGCATCGCTACCTGGGCACTCCGATCGACATCCACGGCGGCGGCTCCGACCTTGCCTTCCCGCATCACGAGAACGAGTGCGCTCAGGCCACCTGCGCCTGGCACCAGGGCTTCTCCAACACCTGGATGCACACGGGCATGCTGCTGGTAGACGGCGAGAAGATGTCCAAGTCGCTCGGCAACTTCTTTACGCTGGCCGAGGTCCTCGAGCAGCACTCCGCTGCCGCCCTGCGCCTGCTGATGCTGCAGACGAGCTATCGCTCGCCGCTCGACTTTTCTTGGGAGCGCCTGGAGGGTGCCGAGAACTCGCTCACGCGTATCGCCGGTACGGTCGAGAACCTTCGCTGGGCCGCGAACCATGCGACGGCCGATGCCGATGAGGCAGCATCCGAGGCGTTTGCCGCCAAGGCCGCCGAGACCCGTGCCACCTTTAAGGAGTGCATGGACGACGACTTTAACACCGCTGGTGCCATGGGTGCCGTCTTTGGCTTTGTGACCGAGTGCAACCAGTACCTGGAGCAGGCGGGCGACGCTGCCGACAAGGCCGCCGCGCTTGCCGCCGCCGACACGCTGACCGAGCTGCTCGATACGCTTGGCGTCGAGCTTCCCGAGCCCAAGGTCGAGCTGCCGCTGGGCCTGCTGGGCGTTGCCGCCGGTTTGGTTGCCTACACGGGTGACGACGTGGACGAGGCCGCTGCCAAGATTCTCGAGGCTCGTGCCGAGGCTCGTGCCGCCAAGAACTGGGATCTGGCAGATGCCATCCGCGACCAGCTCAAGGACCTCGGGCTGACGATCGAGGATACGGCCGCTGGCACTCGTATCAAATCTCTCTAATCCCCGCGGGTTTCCCAAGCACCCGACCTTGCCGTTCAAACCGTCGCTCGCGTACTCAAGTACGCGTCGCTCCTCTTTCACGGCAATCTCGGGCACTTGGAAAACCCGTACCGACCGCTTGAGCTATTCGTCTTAAGCGGTCGCTTCTTTTGTCCTGTTTGAAAATTATTTAAAGGAGGCCGCTTTATGGCCGACAATCGCAAGCGTGTACCGCGTGGAGGCAAGCAGGCTGCTTCTGGCTCGCGTCCGATTCGCCGCAATGATCGCGCTGCCGCTCCCAAGGGCCAGCGCGAGCGCTCCCAAACCCAGGCCGCACGTCCGCAGCGCGATCGCAACCGCGACGCTGTCCAGGCTCCCAAGGGCGAGTTTATCGAAGGTCGTCGTGCTGCCGCCGAGGCGCTACGCACTGGTTTTCCCATCAAGTGCGCGCTCATTGCCGAGGGCGGGGAGCGCGATGCCGCTTTGTCGCGCCTGGTCGACGACCTCAACGCCGCGGGTGTCCGCATTAAGTATGTGCCGCGCGCGCAGCTCGATGCGCTGTCGAGCCATGGCGCTCACCAGGGCATCGCACTCGAGGTTGGCAACTTCCCCTATGCTGATGTCGCCGATATTCTCGACCGCGCAGGCGACGGTCCGGCGCTTGTCGTCGTGCTCGACCATGTGACCGACGACGGCAACTTTGGCGCCATTGTGCGCTCCGCCGAGGTCGTGGGCGCGGCCGGCGTCGTCATCGCCAACAAGCGTGCCGCCGGCGTGACCGTGGGCAGCTACAAGACCTCGGCCGGTGCCGTCATGCATCTGCCTATCGCGCAGGTTCCCAATATTGCCCGTGCACTCGATGACCTCAAAGCCGCCGGTTTTTGGGTGGGCGGTGCCTCTGAGCACGCCGAGGGCAGCTGCTGGGATGCCCCCTTCGAGGGCCGCGTGGCACTCGTCATGGGTTCCGAGGGCGACGGCATCTCGCGTCTGGTGCTCGAGAAATGCGACTTTTTGACCAAGCTTCCCCAGCGCGGCATGACCGAGAGCCTCAATGTTGCCCAGGCGACTACGGCCTTCTGCTTTGAGTGGCTGCGCCGCAACGCCGGCGAGCTCATGGGGGAGGAGTAGCGCATGTCCAAAAAGAACCGTGCCAAGTCCAAGGCCAAGCGCTTTGGCGAGGGCTCGGCCAAGCCGATTGTTTCGGCCGCGACCTACGGCGTGGGCGGCAATGCGTTTGCGCAGGCCATTGCCGACCCGGTCTCGACGGTGCACTCCAATAAGCCCGAGCTGTTGGTGGTCGACGGTTACAACGTGATCCACTGCACGCCGCGCTACGAAAAGCTCGTGTACGACCATTCCGACGATCCGTATTCCAGCGACGTTCACGATATGGCGCGCACCGCCCTCATCAACGACGTCGCCGCCTTTGCCCAGGGCCGCTACGAGGCCGTGATCGTGTTCGACGGCGCGGGCAATATCTCCAACGAGCGCCCCAACCTGCCGGCCCGCGGCGTGCGCATCGAGTTTTCGCCGACGGGCGTCTCTGCCGATACCGTGGTGCAAAAGCTCTGCATCGAGGCACGCGAGGAAGGTCGCGCGTGCTCCGTGGTATCGAGCGACGGCACGATCCAGGCCGTCGTCATGGGTAAGGGTGTTACGCGCATCTCGAGCCGCATGCTGGTGGACGAGATCAAACAGATCGATAACGACGTTCACGAGGCAGAGGAAGCTCCGCAGATCAAGATGACTCTGGGCAGCCGCCTGAGCCCCGATGCCCTGGCCAAGCTCAAAGCTCTGCGCGGGAGGTAGGGGAGTTGGCGGGGCGATGCTGTCTCGCTAACTCCATTCAGCGATGTCGATCATTCTTTCGAGGCGCCATGTTAGCGCTTCTTTTAGATAAGGCAGTCTCGCTGTAAGAGCGTCGTTTTTGGATAGGATTTCGATTGCCTCGTCAACGAAACCCTCGAGTTTGTCGCCGTCAAACCAGCCCATGTCCTCGACGAGCAACATTTGTTTGGCGGGGCTTGAATGAAATTGTGCGCTGGTAAAACTGTGCTCTCCCGCCCTAAGCTCCTCTAGTGATATGTTGCACCAGAGTGATGAGCCCGAATCGAAGATGGGGGCTGGTCTGCAGACCAGTGAGTTGACGTTTCGCACGAGGCCAAAGTTGCGCCAATGGCGATCATAGTTGGCAATGATGTCATCGCATACGATCATGCGGTCAAGGGCGTCTTTTATATCCGTCGCTCCAAGCTCCTCGCAGTTTGCTACATACCGTTCGTAATCGGTTAGTCGCTCGTCTGCATTTGCATGCTGGTTTACATAGAACGCAGGGACATACTCTTCTTCATCAGTTAAGAAGACATCGCATATGCTCAGGGCGGAAGTGCCCGCGCCCTCGAGCGAGTAAGGCACATAATCGCAAGCGTTTAGGATGCGACGGTGAAGTGCAGTCGCCACCAGCTCGTTATAAGGTTCCTGGTTTAGATGTGCACCTGCCTTGTGGAGGATTCGACGGTCGTCCTCGCATGTCCAGTACTTTTGAAGATTGCCGTCCGAGGTGTTATCGGGCTTTGCGGCAGCCGCTTTTCCCTCTGGGGCAAAGGGTGCAATGGACAGCGAGACGTCATCAAAGGCGTTATTGAAGAAGTTGATATCCTCCCAGGTGAGACCGGAACCTTGGGGCCTAATCCAATACTGGTCGGATAAGGAGAGGCCGAGATTTCGCTGTACGAGTTCATCGGGAACATCGACTGCGGCTTCTGCAAGCAGGGAGGCTAGCCCAATGCGTGCGAGCGGGATACCGCGGCCGCGCCACCAGATGCGGAAGGAGTCGAGCGATATGGGGCTATTAGGGCCAAATACTCCAATAGGGGCGTGGGCGTAATCGACGTCGGCGCCGATGTGGGTGAAGTCTTTTCGCGATGTGCTGTAGACCAGTTGGGCTACTTCGTGCGTGCGGTTCATGAGGGTAAATGCGACTTCGCTTTTCCCATGCCCACGACGAGGCCGTCCCCCCGTTTTGGTCACAGAACGGAGTCGCGTGTCGACGCTGTCTTTGTCGATGAGCCATACACCAGAAGCCTTGCGGGCCTCAAGTGCTCCGTTTTTTATGAGCTCCTGCACCCTGCGCGGAGTGATGCCGAGCAGTTCGGCTGCTTCCTTGGTAGTAAGCATCGCGAAACCCTTCGTTAGAACGAATAGTTTTATATATAGCAATTGTAATTAAAACTATTCGTTTTGACGAATGGTTTTGAGATGTGGTCGGTCGAAGGGTCTGTTGCGCCCCGTCCGCAATTCCTTTATTCTTAACTGGCTTCGCGTGAAAGCGCCAAGTGTGCCAGTGTGGCGCAACGGTAGCGCAACTGATTTGTAATCAGTGGGTTGCAGGTTCGATTCCTGTCACTGGCTCCATGAGAGTTTCGGGCTCTGTCTCCAATTGGGACAGGGCCCGTTTCTATTTAGGTGGTGCGCCATCGGGTTAGCGCCCATCCCGTTTTTGGTTTGTCTCGTCCTCCAGTTTGTCTAAATCTGTAACACCAAGACCGATATTTGGCATCTAACTGTTACAGATTGAGATGAAACTTAGGGTGTTTTAGGAATATCTTGATCTGTAACATGTAGAAGCGGAATAGGCCTCTTGCTGTTACAGATCGAGACAAGGGCGGGTGCGGACCTGGATGTCCTGCTCGAGCGTGGATTTCTGGACACGCGAGCGAAGAAAATCTCCCGACCGGAGAACGAGCGTGGATAATTAACTTGGATAGGGAGCTAAGGTAAACACCGATTGTCTATCGACGGCTTTAGAAACAACGACCCCGATTTCATTGTGGAATCGGGGTCGTTTGTGCCTCAGGAATCCGAATGGATTAATCGAGCTCCTAAGGGACTTCTTGGGTTCTTGCTAATGGTCTGCCGAGGATGTCCCCAATGCAAACAGCGGGCATCTACTCAATATAGCTGGGGTTCTTCTTGATGATTACGCGTGCAGCGATGAAAGAGACGACGATGGCGATGATGGCGACAACGCATGCCAGCACGAAGTTGCCCATGGACCCATCGGGAGCGATAAAGATGAGTGCCGAAAGAAGGCCGGGGCATGCTCCCGCAACATACTCTTTCAGAACAAAGATGCCTGCAGGGAGTCCAGCGCAGAGCGCGCCGATTGCCGTGCCGACAAGCAGGCGGGGACGCTCGATGAGGCAACCGTAGAACGCGGGCTCGGTTACGCCACAGAGTGCAGTGACGGCAACCGTAGTGACCATACCCCTCTTCTCCTTGTTTCCCTTCATGGCAGTTGCCAGGGCGAGGCTCGTGCCGCCAATGCAGAGGTTCGAGATGAATCCAAAGATGATGGGCGCCCAGCCGAGCTGCGCCAAGCTCGTAACTTCAATCGCGATGTAGGCCTTATCAAGACCGAGCATGACAAAATAGGGGTTAAGGGCTGCAAGGATTGGAGTAGCGATAAATGCCACGTTATCCATGAGCCACGTGGCGGCATCACTCAGCGCGTAGCCCATCATGCTGCCGGCGGGGCCGAGGATAATCAGCTCAACAGGCACGACGATGAACATGGTGAGTAGCGGCTTCAAGAACAGTTTGGTAACGTCGGGGATGATTTTCTGAAGACCGCGATCAACAAAGTACATGAACACAACGCCCAGTACGATTGGCACTACCGTGCTCGAGTAGTCATTCGTCGGGATGGGGATGCCAAGAAAGTCTAGACCCTCAGCACCGCTAATAGACGAGCTAATCATGATTGCACCCAGCAGTGCACCCATGATGGGCTGCATCTTCATGACGGCGGCGAGCTGATAGCCGAGGTAAACGGGCAGGAAGCTAAATGAGGCGCTGAAGATCGCCAGCAGAACCTGGGCGGTTCCGCTATCGGTGCTCAATCCGCAATAATTGACCAGGAGATTCTTGATCGAAAGAATGAGTCCGCCAACGATGAGCGCCGGGACGATGGGCATGAATATCTGTGCAGAGACGTTCCCGAATTTCTCAATCAAGCCCATGGCGGTGTTACCGCTTTTAATGCCTTCTGCAAGGTCTTTGGCGGTTTGGGCATCGTCGGCAACCGTGCCACCGCCGACTTCGATTCCCGCGAAGTCGAGGAAGTCGTTGTAAGCCTCGGTGACGTTGGGGCCGATGATCACCTGAAGCTGGCCACCGTTGACTACTGCCCCGAGCGCCTGATCGGCCGATTTGGCGAGCTGGAGATCGATGATCGAGGTGTCTCGTGCGTCGATGCGAAGGCGCGTCGCACAATGAGTTACCGATGTAATGTTCTCTTTGCCGCCAACAGCCTTTAGGACTGTTTCGGACATTGCCTGATATTTCATCTCTTTCTCCTAGCCTTCCTGCTCCTGATATTTCGAGATAAGGTCTCGGTACCAATACCAGCTCTTTTTGGGGGTGCGCTCCAGATTGTTCTCGAAGTCGATATGGACAAGTCCGTATCGTTTTTCGTAGCCGTTGATCCAGCTATACAGATCCATCGTCGACCAGAGGTAGTAGCCCTCAACGCGCGCGCCGTCGCGCTTAGCCCTCATCATGTGCTCGATGAACTGGCCCAGAAGCTCGATGCGGTCATCATCGTGGATCATTCCGTCTGCGTCTGGTTGCTCATAGGCGCCATGTCCGTTTTCCGTAATAAAGATGCGGGGCGCGTCATAGCGCTCGTGGACATCCATGATGGTTGAATACATGCAACTTGGGAGTATTTCACGGCCCCATTTATTGCGGGGAACATTGCTGTCGCGGGCGCTTTCAAACAAGGGCGCAATGCATTTTCCTTCGACCTTTTTGCTCGAACCGCCCTTATTGTTCGCCGAAACGGCAAGCTCTCCACCGTGCCAGTCGGTTACATACTCTCGGCAATACACGTTGAGTCCAATAAAATCGACTTTACCGTCTCTGAATTCTTCTACGTCATTTGGGGATCGATAGAGCGAGACGCCAAGTTTTTCAAGGATTTCGTCCATTTCTGGCGGTAGTTGACCTTGAAGCGCTGGTGCCAGAATCATGCGATTGGCGAAAAAGTCTGCGTATCGAAATACGTCATCAGGGTGCTCGGTTGCCGGGTCGAGTTCGACAACGCCGCCATCGTGGACGGCGCCGATGATGCCGTCGTAGCCCATTTGACGATATGCTCGGACTGCGAGTGCGCTTGCGCGCATCAGGTTGTATTGAAACTGCATGTACGACTGAACGTCGAGCGATCGATTGGGGGGATAGTTGCCCAACATGTTTACGCAGTAGCTGTAGAAATGCGGCTCGTTAACGGTAGCCCAGATTTTGACGCGGTCTCCAAAGCGCTCAAAGCAAATCTTGGCGTATTTGCAGAACCACTCTGCCATGTCGTTGTTCAGCCATCCGCCTTTGCAAGCAAGCGTGAATGGCAGATCGTAATGGAACAGCGTAACGTTGGGCTCTATGCCATTTTCGAGGCAGCAATCAATGACCCGATTATAAAAATCGATACCC
>CAJJVE010000018.1:0-15620 GCA_905196265.1 uncultured Collinsella sp.
GGTTTGGGGCGTATAGGACGACGTTGCCTGCATATGCACGACTGCGCCTCGGGCATCCGAGTTAAGGGCCGCCTTGGCATCGTCAAGATCGTCGTGTTCGTCTTTAAGGTCATCCCGGGTCCAAGAGTCCGCCTCGCTTCTGGTTGTAAAGTCGGCGGCTACCGCACCGTATTCAAAACGGATGCCCGTGATGACGGCGTCGTCTGTAAGATCAATCTCTTTCGTATCGAGCGTGACGGACTTGTCCGTCGGGATATCTGCTTTCCATAGGTGCCACCCGTCGTAATCGACGAGACGCACATCGTCGCCCAGCAGCTTTGCAACCTCTTCCGTTTCGAGCCAAGGATTGTGGTGCCCGTCGTCAAGCGTTGCATTGACCTGCCTGCCCGTATCGCTTGTTCCTGCCGGAGACGTTCGATACCACACGTTGCACAGCCCGTTTAGATCACCGACCGCAATAGGGGTTTCAACGGCAACGAGTTTCGCTGCGCCATCTTTGGCGCACTCAAGGTCGTCGGTGATGGTCAACTCGTCGACCCAGGTGCTCGACTCGTTTTTGGTGTCGATGGTATAGGAGAAGGCGCCTTGCGTGTTGGCCCGTGCTTTGGCTCGGTTTTTTCCGTCACCGTTGGCAACGAGTTTGCTTACGACTGGCTGTGCAATCTCTTGGCGCTTATCGACGCTTCCCCTGATCTCGATGGGGGTATCCTTCATGTCTATGGTTTGAACTTCTCCCGTGGCCTTTACTTCAAACGTTATCTCCTCGGCGAGGTCGTAGGTACGCGGAGACATCGTTTCGCGCAGGGTGTAGGTGCCAGGCGAAAGGTGCTCAATGTGGTGCGGTTTGCCGGATGAAGTCCAAGAATCGATTTCGTTGCCATTGGAGTCGCAGAGGACAAGCTCGGCGCCTGTCACTTCCTGACCTCCGCACGCGTCGACTTTGGAGACATCGATCTTGGTGTAGTCGTTGGAAACGTCAAGGCGCACTTCGATCACGGGCGTTTGCTGGTCAGCGTACGACAACTTCACAGTATGTGGGGTCGGGTTGAGCAGGTAACCTTCGGGCGCTTGTGTTTCGACGACCTCATAGGTGGCGGTACCGCATCCCAGCGAAAGATGGTCGACTCGCGCTTGCCCCCGTTCGTCGGTCGTAACGGTGGCGACGGTTTCGCCATCCAGGGCGACGATGCTGCCGTCGGTTCGCACGATGTCGCCGTCAGCGCGGATGTCAAACGTGGCCCCAGCGAGGGCGCGCCTATCTACAGCATCCGTCTTAATGATTTCGATGCTTCCGGTTGCGGCGTCGTCATAGAACGAGGCGACGGCGACCGGTGTCAGATTTCTGTCGGCGGGAATCGTTATCTCCAGGTCTTCTCCGCGCAGATACGGTTCCTTGGCCGATGCCTCGTGCACGTAGTATGTTCCGGGATGAAGTGATTCGGGCAGCGTGATGGCGCCGGTTGCATCGGTTGTGAAGGTATTCATTACATTGTGGGCCGGATACCAACATGTTTGCGAGACGGGCTCGTGGTGGCTATCGAGCAGCTGGAACGTAAAGCCGGCAAGTGGTACGGTGCCGCCGGTCTGAGCATCGCGCTTTACGATTTGGAGGTGTGTCGATAGGGCATGGTTGTCCACGATGTACTGAAGCTCGGCGCCGTCTGCGGTCTGCTCTGCTGTGATGGTCCATTCCCCTGCTTGCTTAAATCCTTCTGGTACCGTTTCTGCAACCTCGCGAACGGTGTAGCCCGCGCGGTCGTAGGGAATGGAACCGTGAGCGCCGGCAGGTCGCTTGCCTGCGCCAAACCATGCTTCGGGCTGGTCTTTGGTGGAGGCAAAGCCATAAACGTTTGTGGTCAACGTGCCGACGACTTGTTGGGAGCTATTGCTGACAACTTCAAAGACGACGCCTTTCGCCGGCTGCTCTAGGCCGGACTCATTGTTATCGCCATGATCCTTAAACTTCGAGATTTCAAGGTCAAAGGCGATGGGGATGTTGGGAATACGGCTTTCGAGCTCAACGATACCCGTATCTCCGAGTTGCTCGGCACCGACGGTGTAGCTCCAGCTGTCGTTTGAAATCAGGTAGCCCTCGGGCGCTTTCGATTCGTAGATGGTAAAGGTGCCCAGAGGAACGTCATTGAGGATCGCCCGTCCGTTTTCGTCAGTCGTAAGGGTGCGAGTCCAGCCGGGAGTTGATTGCGAGACGCAGGTGAATTCAGCGCCCGCAAGCGACGCTCCAACCTGGGCGCCGGCATCCGTGGCGGCATCGATTTTTGCAATACGCAAGGTGATGGTGCCGGGCTGCTCGTTAATAGTGACATGTTCGCCGCTGTTTTGTGTGGTGAAGGCTATTCGGTCGCTTCGAGGGATATAGCCTGCCGGGGCTTTGGTTTCGACCAGGTAATATGCCGTATTGGGCAAAAGTGTTGCTTGTGCACGCCCGTTTTCGTCCATCTGGATAGTGCCGACACGTGCATCGCCCGCACTTTCAAAGATATCGAAGGTTGCGCCACCGAGTCTGTAGGTGTCGTTGCCGGCGGTGATGCCAGCCTGGGACGATTGTTTTTGGAAAGATACGGAGACGGCGGGCAGAACATAGAGCATGTCCTGGTGTCGACCCTCGCCCGAGACCGGGCCGTGATAACGCCTGGCTCGATGTGGGGCTGCCTTAATAGATCCGGACTTAGCGCTCTCGTAGAGCCAACGTGCAGCCGCTACGGCCTCGGCGTTTTCGTAAAACCTACCGCTCCTGGCAACTCCCTTGCTATTTGTATACGAATAGGTGCCGTCGGGGCGCGTGGTTCCCTTGAGCATCCACACGGCAATCTGGGTGGCGGCACGGGCGAGATCGGGCGACAGGTTGTGGCCCCCAAAGGATGTGCTGGAGGGGTATCCGTGACAGACGATGGCGGCAAATTCGTCATCGAGCCATGTCCAGCCCTGGTTGTATGTGCGCCATGGCCCTCCCGGCTTGCTGGGGCCGGGGCAGTCTTGATTCATGCAGTACGAAATCGAAGTGTCCTGTGCCTCATATTTACCGACGCCGAAGGGGCCGCAGCCGTCGCTTATAGTGCGGAAATTAAGGGCGTCGTTCCCGTCGACGGCGAGTGCGGCCCCTGGGGCCAGGCAGCCGATCAGAAAAAAGAGGAGCAGGAGCAGCGGACCTGTTGCGATTGCGCTGTGGACAGAGTGCGTGGGTGCGTTGGACATGGCTGCTCCTTATCCCTCGTGCGCCGCACGGGGAGGCCGCGGCGCTTGGGATGAGGCTACTGCCATGGTTCATGCGGGTAAGTACCGGAAGCTGACCAAAAGCTTGCCCGATTTCTGACAAATCGAGCTCAAATACAATAATCAGATAAAAGCGCAGGTAGAAGATGGTAAGAAAAGAAAGACAAAGGTTCTCATCTCCACAATTGGCGCGGTTTTCAAACGATTCTCCACAGCTAAAACAAGCATCGACACCCTTGTATCAAACAAGACAACCGCGTTATACTAGCCAACACACAAGCGGGCATCGCCAAGTGGTAAGGCATCAGCTTCCCAAGCTGACACTCGCGGGTTCGAGTCCCGTTGCCCGCTCCATCCGAATTTCAGGCACGGTAACGTTTCGTTACCGTGCTTTTTTCAATAAAGTGCCGGGACTCGAACCCGCCAGGGTGCGAGCGTTAAATAAACGCGAAGCGTTTATAGCGAGCAGGCAAGGTCGCCGATAGGCGACCGCAGCCGGTGCGGATTTGCGAAGCAAATACGCAGACGTCCCGTTGCCCGCTCCACCGACCAGGGTGGATTTTGGGAAAAGCGGATTCAGCCGACGTTACCCCCGCTTCCCCGGACCGTGGCTTGCCGACCGCAGCCGGTGCGTATTTGCAAAGCAAATACGCGGACGTCCCGTTGCCCGCTCCACCGAGCACGGGAGGCATGGGGACGGCAAATCCAGCAAAGTCTTCCCCACCGTCTCCGTGAATCCGAGGAGATCGCCTGAAGCCGCTCTATGCTACAAAATGTTAGGTTAATGCCTGCTGCCCATACTCGCGCCCGCGCACGGTACAATGGTTGGGTTACGACCAACGTGCCAATAACCAAAAAGGAGCCGCTATGATCGATCGCTATACCCGCCCGGAGATGGGACATATCTTCTCCCTCGAGAACAAGTATGCCATTTGGCAGGAGATTGAGGTCCTGGCCTGCGAGGCTCAGGCGGAGCTCGGCAAGATCGGTATTTCCAAAGAAGAGGCCCAGTGGATTCGCGACCACGCCAACTTTGAGAAGGCGAAGGTTGACGAGATCGAGGAGGTCACGCGCCACGATGTCATCGCCTTCCTGACCAACATGAAGGAATATATCGACGCCGATGTTCCCGAGGGCGAGCCCAAGCCTAGCCGCTGGGTTCACTACGGTATGACCAGCTCCGACCTGGGTGATACTGCTCTGTGCTATCAGCTTACTCAGGCGTGTGACCTGATTATCGAGGACGTCAAGAAGCTCGGCGTGATCTGCAAGCGCCGCGCCTTCGAGGAGCGCAATACGCTCTGCGCCGGCCGCACCCATGGCATCCATGCTGAGCCGATGACCTTCGGTATGAAGTTTGGCTCTTGGGCATGGGAACTCAAGCGCGATCTCGATCGTCTTGAGGACGCTCGCAAGAACGTTGCCTTCGGTGCTATCTCCGGTGCCGTTGGCACCTACAGCTCCATTGACCCGTTCGTCGAGGAGTACGTCTGCGAGCACCTGGGCCTGGTCCACGATCCGCTGTCCACGCAGGTCATCAGCCGCGATCACCACGCCTACCTTGCCGGCGTGCTTGCCACTACAGCGGCCACCTGCGAGCGCATCGCGACCGAGGTCCGCAACCTGCAGAAGACCGATACGCTCGAGGCCGAGGAGCCCTTCCGCAAGGGCCAAAAGGGCAGCTCCGCCATGCCGCACAAGCGCAACCCCATCACCATGGAGAAGGTCTGCGGCCTGTCGCGCGTCGTGAAGTCCAACGCCCAGGTCGCCTTCGACAACGTTGCCCTGTGGCACGAGCGCGACATTTCGCACTCCTCTGCCGAGCGTGTCGCCCAGGCCGATAGCTTCATCGCGCTTGACCATATGTTCCAGTGCCTCATTCGCGTTATCGACGGCCTGCAACTGTATCCGGCCCGCATGATGGCCAACCTCAACAAGACTCGCGGCCTCATCTTCTCCTCTAAGGTCCTGCTGGCCCTCGTCGATACGGGCATCACCCGCGAGGATGCCTATGCTATCGTGCAGGAAAACGCCATGGCTACCTGGCACGAGGTGCAGGATTGTGTCTCCGGCCCCACCTTTAAGGAGCGTCTCGAGGCCGATCCGCGCTGCACCGTCAGCCAGGAGAAGCTCGACGAGATCTTCGATCCGTGGGACTTCCTCACCCGCATCGACACAGTCTTCGACCGCCTGGAGCAGCTGAGCTTCGAGTAGGGTTAACCTAATTCGACCGCTTGCGGATGCATTTCAACCTTTGGCGCCTTGCCCATCTTGGGTGAGGCGCTTTTTTATCGCCGCATCAGCCCCGGGTATAAAATGAAATCCGACTGCTGTTTCGATGAAGGGAGGCGTGTGCCCGGACGTATCAAGCGAGCCGCCATCGTCTCGTTTACGCTCGTACTTCTTGTTGCCGTCTGTGTGGGCGCCCTGACGTATACCGTTCGAAGCAGTTCTTCCTCCCCGAATGAAGCCGACAAAGACCTCCCGGTACTCAAAATCGGCGTTACGGATAACGACCCCTATGTGTATGTCGATACCACGGGCGATTACGCAGGTATCGATATCGACATCGCCCGCGAGGCCTGCAAGCGCGCGGGGATCAAGCCGCAATTTATCGACATATCTTGGAATGACCGTGATCGCCTACTCAAAAACGGCGATATCGATTGCCTGTGGTGCGACTATTCTCCCTGTTATCGCGAGGATAAGTATTACTGGACTGAGCCGTATTTGACCCTGACGGTTTCGGTCGCCGCCAAGAAAACGAGTGGCATCACGTCCTTGGCGCATCTCGATGGAAGCAAGACCATTGCGGTGATTGCGGGCTCGGTGAGCGAACGCCGATTGCTCGCAGGGGATCTGGAAATCTCGCCGGACGTGCAAATCAAATCGTATGGTTCTGCCGAACTCTGCAAGGCCGCCCTCGCCAAAGGGTATGTCGACTGTTGGATGGCGGACGTTCAATCGCTTGATCGACTCGTTGCCCAGTATCCTGGCGTTTATCGTGTGTTCGCCGACAACGTTATGACGGTTGACCTGGGCGTCGCGTTTGATGATAGCTATGAGGGGGAGTACGTCAAAAACCTCGATACCGCACTGTCCGACATGGATCGAGACGGCACGATAGAGCACATTGTGGACAATTACAAAGCAGGAGCGACGACAGGCGGGCAAGGAGCGGAATCATGACAAATGACGAGCGCCGCTTTCGCCGAAAGAGTTTAGCCGCAGTGGGCATCGGCATCGTGGCCAGCGTTGCCCTACTGAGTCTGCTCTATATGGTTGGCACGCATCGCTGCCTTGATAAAACGCTTGGGTTCGGCCAGGAAACCATGGTGTTTTTAAAAAATGCCTGCGAAAAATATGACCGATATGAACAGGGAAGAAAAACCGAGGCGACGCACAATTTGGATGCGGCGCTCGAGTCATTTGCGACGTTCTTGCCGCCTGATCGATTTGAAGTCAACGACGATCTGGTCGAGGAATATGTCCATACCGAGAGCCTTTCGGGAATGTTGGTCATGGACGCCGATGGTCATATGGTCGCCCATTACGATATCGACGGCCGCGATCCACTCATGCTGTGGCGAGAGGAGCTGGCCTGTTCGTCGATCGCATCGATGTATCGAGGGTCCAAAGTTTCCTACTCGACCGCTGTCGAGCGCCGCGGTGTCGACTTTGCCGTGAGTGCCGTTCCATACGGTGATGGGGTGGCGTTGGGGTATCGATCCCTTGCGGCTGAGCCCGCCGATGACTATTCATACACAATCGCCGACGTCCTTGTGAACAACACGTTCCATCAGAGTCCGACAGTGCTTGTGATGCGTGACGCGCAAATCGTTTCCTCAAACGATTCGACCGTCGATATAACCCTTGCCCGGCTTCTTGCCGATAGCGGAATTGACTGGAAAGACGAGGGCGTAACACGTATCGAATATCGGGGGACTACCTTATATGCCGTGCGTGCGGCATATAAAGACTACCGCCTGTTTGCGCTGTATCCCAAATCCGAGGTCATGTCTGACAGGGTTTCATTTGTCGCCGTCGCCGTCTTGGTGTGCCTTGCGTTTTGGGTCGTGGTACTGTTGGCTCGAAATATCGTTGACCACCGCAATTTGGTCGAAAAGGATAAACAGCTTGGCATTATCAATGCCATAAGCGCCGTCTACGATTCGACCTTCCTTTTGCATCTCGACACCCTCGAGATCGAGGGAATCAATATGTCGCCAGCGATAGCGAAGATATTTGCCGAGCACAACGAGGCATATGACTTTATGGACACGGTCTGCCGGGATATCGTGAGCCCCGAAAGCCGCGAAGCGGTTGTGGGACTCGTAGATATAAGTACGCTTCGAGAACGTATGGAGGGCGTGCCGTACTTGACTGCGGAGGTGCGAGATTGCCGGGGTGCTTGGTACTCGCTGCAGGTTGTTCCCCAGCATCGCGATGAGCAAGGGCGGCTGGAATCGGTTGTCGTGGCGACGCTCAACATCTCGATGGCCAAGCATGCCGAGGAGCTGTCATACCAAGATAAACTGACAGGGCTTCGCAATCGCAACTATCTTGAATCACGCGGAGATAGCCTGGTGGACGAGGACTTGCCAGTGAGCGTGATTATGTTGGACTGCAATTATCTCAAACGGACCAACGACATCTATGGTCACGAGATGGGGGATGAACTGCTGCGACGGACGGCGTCCGTGCTGCGGCGGGTGGCTGGTGCGGATTACCTGCCGATGCGTGTTGGTGGCGACGAGTTTTTGCTGGTTTGCCCCCATACTGACAACGAGTCTGCGCTCGGGCTGGAACAGGATCTTCGTCTCGGTCTTGCCGCGGTAAGCGATGAGACCCTGACGGTCAGCGCATCGATTGGCGTGGCGACCGTCGAGACGGCTGGAAATACGCTGGCCGATGTATATCGCGTCGCCGACCACAATATGTATCGGGAGAAGCGCATGGTCCACGTACAGGGTGCGGACTGCTAATCTTGCCCCCGCCAGTCCAAGCATCGTAGGATGTTGAATCGGTGCTTGCGATAATAAGTCGGTCCAGGCGGGGATAATAGACGTCTGAAATTTCTTTCTGAGAGGGGATCTCAATGATTAGTTTTGACTACAAGCCTCAGGGTGTATGCTCTCGCAATATTCACCTCAATCTCTCTGACGATGGCAGCAAGGTGCTGGGCGTCGAGTTTACCGGCGGCTGCGATGGCAACCTCAAGGCCATCTCCAGGCTGGTCGAAGGCGCTCCCGCCGATCGCGTAATCGAGGTTCTCGCCGGTAATACCTGCGGTATGAAAAAGACCTCTTGCGCCGATCAGCTTACGCGCGCTATCGAGGCCGCTCGCGCAGAGATCGCCTAATGAGCATCGCTGATCGCTTTAAGAATGGAATAACGCGTCGAGGTTTTGTGCTGGGTGGCGCCGCTACCGGTGCTGCTGCCGTACTGGCCGGTTGCTCGAAAAAAACGGGCACGAGTGATGATGCCGCTGGCGAGCCGCAGGTTATCAAGGACGATTCGAAGATTGTCTCGATCACCGATGAGTACGAAGCTGTCGATATCGATCTTGAGCCCGCAGCCTCGTGGACGCTGCCGCTGGGCACGCTGCTGTACTACTGCGATGGCGACTACGCTGCCGCGATGATGGCGCCTGCTTCTGCCCTGCATGCCAATACGCTTGGTGTGCTCAACCTAGGCGATGGCTCGCTTACCACACTTATCGAGGATCCCATTGAGGGAACCGGTTATGCGTTTTACGACGTTCGCGCGGGTGATGGCGTGTTCGCGTGGGTCGAGATGAACTTTGCCAATGCGTCCTGGAAACTCTATGCGCAAAACCTTGCAGGCTCCTCCCTTACCGGCAACGCTGTCGAGCTCGACCGCGGTGGCGAAAACTACGATCCGCCGCTCTTCACAGCGTATGGGTCGTCGGTCATCTGGTATAAGATGCCTTCGTCCGGCGGCACCAAGACGAGTAACGATTCGTACTGCTACCGTCAGTCGCCCAGCGAGTCCAAGCCTGAGACTATTTGGAAGTCGACGGGCCGTTTCGCATCCGCCCCGCGTGTGAGCGACGGCATCCTGACCATCTCGCCCCGCGTGCACAATGATGAGGGCGTCTATTACGGTATGACGGCGATCGACCTGACTGACGGCAACAACACGAAGCGAGCTCAGCTGGTGCTGCCTTCGTCGGTTTCGCCTTTCGAGGCCGTGTATATGGGCGACACCTTCGTGTTCTCCATCGAGGCGACGTATAGCGGTGTGGGTAGCCTGGGCAATATGGGCACCTATATCGGTAGCGAGGGCGGGCCGTACCTCTTCCTTTCGCGTGAGCCGCTCGCGTGCGCCGCGGGAAGGAAAAATAAATACCTGGTTAAAGTTCAGGCGTCGCATTTTTTGATTGACACTTCGGCTAAGACCTACGGCTCGCTTCTGTCGCCCGACCGAGCCTTGGAGTATGGCGATTATCCTGCTACGGCGGGTAAATCGAACTCGTTCTTAACGTACGCAACGGTGCGTAACAGTCAGGGGATTCCCGAGACGGTTACCGCTCGCTTGTTCTCTCTTTAGTCTCCGAGGGGTTAAAAAGGCGTCGACAGGGGAATAAGCGCGTTGTGACTATGAGTACCGCCCGCCGAGCTATCGCACCCATGCGATACCCGGTGGGCTCAGGTGCGTTAAAATGAGCTTGTTCTTAGCTAATTGAGACAGGGGGGCCGTGTTATGGCTTCAGATGCAAAAAAGATTCTGCTGGTCGAGGATGAGAAGGCAATCCGTGACGCCGTCGCTGCCTATCTCGAGCGCGAGGGCTATTGGGTTGTGGGCGTGGGCGACGGCCAGTCCGCTATCGAAGAGTTCGAGAAGCATCAGTTCGACCTGGTCGTGCTCGACCTTATGCTCCCCAAGATTCCCGGCGAGCGCGTTTGCCGCACCATTCGCGACACCTCGGATGTCCCCATCATTATGCTGACGGCTAAGGGCGAGATCGAGGACCGTATTATCGGCCTCGAGCTCGGTGCCGACGACTACCTGATCAAGCCGTTCTCGCCGCGCGAGCTTGTCGCGCGCGTGCGCGCCTTGTTCCGCCGTGCCCACCAGGCCGATGAGCCGGCCGTCGAGGTGCTCGACTTTGGCGATCTGGTCATTGACATCTCGGGCCACAAGATTTTGGTCGAGGGCAAGGAAGTTGACCTGACGGCTTCCGAGTTCAAGCTGCTCACCACGCTTGCCCGTCACCCCGGCCGCGTGTACAACCGCATGGAGCTGGTCGAGAAGGTGCTCGGCTACGACTTTGAGGGTTACGAGCGCACCATCGACAGCCACGTGAAGAACCTTCGCGCCAAGCTGGGCGACGACCCCAAGAAGCCCAAGTGGCTCTACACCGTCCACGGTGTCGGCTATCGCTTCGAGGCTCCGACCAAGACCGATAAGTCGGACGAGAAATAAAGGAAATCACATATGACACCTGCGCGCTTTGAAATCGGGCAAAAGCATAAGCAGGAGAACGAGGCGGGTTCCAAGGCTAGTTGGAACACGCCTCGTTCCGATTCACGGCCAACGATGAGCTATCCATCGCGCATGGCCCTGGCTTTTGCCCTGACATCGCTCATGACGGTATTGGTGCTGGTGGGCGTAGTCTCCGTTGTATGGGGCACGGTTTTTACGGATTACACGCGCTCCAACATTGTCGAAATCGCCAATTCCGCTGCCGAAAAGTTGGCAACGTCATATGAGGAAAACGGTTCTTGGACCGCGGGGGAGCTGCGTACGGTCGCGACATCGAGCTTGGTGTCCGACGATCTTGGTATGCAGGTCGTCAATAAAAAGGGCGTCATCGTCTACGACGACTCGTGGCCCTCGGCAAGCGCTACTGCCGATGTACGCGAAAATCAGGCGACGACCGACGATACGAGCGGAAAGAAGGCATCGCACAGCCCAGTCTCGTCTGCTCCCACCGATTCCAATAGTGTTGCCAACGTTGAGATCGTGACGTCCTCCGGCGAGCACGTGGGTCAGGTCAAATTGTGGGCGGTTGGCTCCGATGCCCTGCTCACCAGGGCAGACTCAGCATTCAGAGAGAAGACCTTTAACGCCATGGCCCTTGCCGCGGTTGTGGCCGTCTGCATCTCGGTCGTTATCGGAGCGCTCATGTCGCGCATGCTCACCAAGCCGATTCATCGTATTACCAGCACCGCCAAGCAGATTCGCGATGGAGACCTGTCCGCTCGTACGGGCTTGCGCGGCGATGATGAGATCGATCAGCTGGGAGAGACCTTCGACGAGATGGCCACCTCACTCGAGAAGGACATGAAGCACGAGAAGCGCCTGACCTCTGATGTTGCCCACGAGCTGCGCACGCCGCTCATGGCCATGCTTGCGACGGTCGAGGCCATGCAGGACGGCGTGTACCCCACCGACGACGAACATCTGGAGACAGTCGCATCCGAGACACGTCGTCTGGCCCGTCTGGTGCAGCAGATGCTCGACCTGTCGCGCATGGAAAACAGTACCGCGCCGCTCAACCTGGAGCCGGTGGATATGGTGCCGTTTGTGCGTTCGATTGTGAATGGCCAGGAGCGCCTGTTTGCCGACCGCGACCTTCGTCTTCGCTTTGCGGATGAAACCCAGGGGCATGACGATGTCGTCGAGGCCGATCCCGATATGATCACGCAATGCGTCATCAACCTCATGAGTAATGCCATGCGCTATACCCCCGAGGGGGGTTGGGTCGTGGTGTCGGTGCTCAGCGACCGTAAGCACGTCGATATCGCGGTTTCGGATACGGGCATCGGTATCGCCAAGGATGATTTGTCGCGCATCTTCGGTCGTTTTTGGCGTGCTGACGCCAGTCGCGCTCGCGAGGCGGGTGGCCTGGGCGTGGGCCTCGCCGTGACCAAGCAGATTGTCGAGCGTCATCACGGCTACATATCCGTGGAGTCGGAGCTTGGAAAGGGTACGACTTTTACGATTCATCTGCCTCGCGAGCACACGGCGGACGCGGCATCTACTACAATGGAGCACTAGCTTTTCGCTATTCGGTGAAGGAGGGGTTTCGTCCCTGCCGCTCCGAGTTTGCGAAAACGTGCGGGAAAGAACCCGCATTACTGTCGTATTTAGGTAAGGAGTGACTCACGTGACAACGATGGAGCGTCGTCCGGATTCCCGTGGCAAGGTTCGTGATATCTATGATGCCGGTGAAAACCTGCTGATGGTCGCCACCGACCGCATTTCTGCGTTCGACTTCATTCTTCCCGACGAGATTCCGTTTAAGGGAGAGGTGCTCAACCGCATCTCGGCATTCTGGTTCGATAAGTTTGCCGACATCGTCCCCAACCACCTCGTCTCCATCGACCCGGCGGATTTCCCCGAGGAGTTTGCCGAGTATCGTGACTATCTCGCTGGTCGCGCCATGCTGGTCAAGAAGGCCCAGACGATTCCTATCGAGTGCATCGTCCGCGGCTATCTGACCGGTTCGGGCAAGAAGACCTATGACGAGAACGGCACCGTCTGTGGCATTCAGCTGCCTGAGGGCCTGACGGAGGCGTCCAAGCTCCCTGAGCCGCTGTTCACGCCCTCCACGAAGGCCGAGATCGGTGACCATGACGAGAACATCTCGTATGAGCGTTGCTGCGAGATCGTGGGTGAGGACATCGCCACGCAGATTCGCGACCTGTCCCTCAAGATCTACAAGGCCGCTGCCGAGTACGCCGCGACCCGTGGCATCATCATTGCCGACACCAAGTTCGAGTTTGGTGTTATTGATGGCAAGGTCACGCTGATCGACGAGTGCCTCACGCCCGACTCCAGCCGTTTCTGGCCTGCTGCCAGCTACGAGGAGGGCAAGATCCAGCCTAGCTACGACAAGCAATTCGTCCGCAATTGGCTCAAGGCCAACTGGGATATGACGGGGGAGACCCCGCACCTGCCCGCCGAGGTCATCGATGGCACGTCCGAGCGCTATCGCGAGGCCTTCCAAATCATCACGGGCTCCCAGTTCACAAGCATGAAGGAGAACGCGTAAGTGAGTACCCGTAGCGCCACGAACAAGCGCACGCAATCCCGCGAGGTTACCGGGGTTGCGCGCAAGTCCGCCGCATCCGCTAAGCCCGCCCGTCAGGCAGCGAGCTCTGTTCACGTCGTGCCGGCATCATCCAAGGCACGCCGCAAAGAGCTCGAGAAGGGCGAAAACCTGGAAGGCCTTTCCAAGGAGGAAAAACGCGCCCGCAAGGCCAAGCAGCGCGCCCGCGAGGATCGCATCTACACGGTGTCGAATATCCTTCTCAAGCAGGATGAGGACTACACCAAGCGCCGCCGTATTTGGTGGGCTGTGCTCGCCATTGGCATGGTGCTCGTCGTGGCAATTTGGGCTTCGCTCTACTTCATTCCCGGCGGCACGGTGTCCAGTCCCGTCCAGATGGTCGGCATCGTTTTGTCCTATGTCATCATCCTGGGTGACTTTATCTACGACTTCGCTCGTATTCGTCCCCTGCGCAACATGTACCGCGCGCAGGCCGAGGGCATGTCCGAGAACAAGCTCAACGCTCTTATCGAGCGCGCGGCTGCCGAGGAGGACAAAAAGGACTCCAAGAAGAAGTAGCGTTTGCATCCATACTTATCGCTAAGATATAAGGCGCGTCGTTTTTGCGGCGCGCCTTTTTACTGTTCTATAGATAGATGGAGTGGCACATGATTCGAGCTGCCCTGACGGTCGAAGAAGCTCTGGAGGGCATGAAGGCCCTGGAGCCCAAGATTAAAAACTATGCGCGCCTGGTTGTCCGCAAGGGCGTAAACGTCAAGCCCGGCCAGGAGGTTGTCGTTCAGTCTCCGGTCGAGTGCGCGCCGTTTGCGCGCGTGGTGGTCGCGGAGGCCTATGCTGCCGGCGCCGGTCACGTGACGGTTGTTTGGGCTGACGATGCCGTGACGAGGCTCGCGTACGAGCATGTCGAGAAAAGCTATTTTGAGCAGACACCCGAGTGGAAGCGCATGCAGCTGGATTCCTTGGCCCAGGATGGTGCCTGCTTTGTCTTTATCGAGGGTGCGGATCCTGCGGCTCTCAAGGGCATCGATCCAGCCAAACCGGCCGCGGCATCCAAGGCGAGGAATACGCAGTGCAAAGTTTTCCGCCGTGGACTGGATTACAACATCAATCCGTGGTGCATCGCCGGCGCTCCGGTCGTGGCTTGGGCGCGCGAGGTGTTCCCGGGAGATGCGGACGAGGTCGCAATCTATAAGCTGTGGAATGCGATTTTGCATACCGCCCGTGCCGATGGCCAGGACCCGGAGAGCGACTGGGAACTCCATGACGCCTCATTCGAAAAGAACCTGCGTTTCCTGAACGACAATCGTTTCGACTACCTGCATTACACCGCGGCAAATGGAACCGATCTGACGATTGGCATGACGAAGGGTCACGAGTGGGCCGGCGGCAAGGGCAAGACGCCCGATGGGCACCCCTTCTTCCCCAACATTCCCACCGAGGAAGTATTCACCTCGCCCGATCGCATGCGCGCTGACGGTATCGTGTACTCGGCCATGCCGCTCATCCACCACGGCAATAAAGTCGACGATTTTTGGATTAAGTTCGAGGGCGGCCGCGTGGTGGACTACGACGCCCGCGTGGGCAAGGCAACGCTCGCAAGTATCATCGATACTGACGAGGGCGCTGCTCACCTGGGAGAGGTCGCGCTCATTTCCAAGAATACGCCGATTCGCGAAAGTGGCGTACTGTTCTACGATACGCTGTATGACGAGAACGCTAGCTGCCATCTCGCGCTAGGTGTCGGTTTCCCCGAATGCATCGAAGGCGGGTACGACATGTCCAAAGAGGAGCTCCTGGAGCATGGCGTAAACGTCTCGAGCACGCATGTCGACTTTATGATTGGCACGGACGATATCGATATTGCGGGCATTACACCTGATGGACGTGAAGTTGTGATTTTCCAGAACGGCCAATGGAGTTGGGAATAGTCCCAGACCGTGGTACAATGCCACCCGCGGGCCGTTAGCTCAGCTGGCAGAGCAGGGGACTTTTAATCCCAAGGTCCAGGGTTCGAACCCCTGACGGCCCACCATAGAAAAGAAAGCGATCGACTCCGGTTGGTCGCTTTTTTGTTGCCGCGGCACGGGTTCGAACCCGAACTTCTCTATATATAAGAACGCTTGGCGAACAAAACCTGCCTTTTACCGACGGGAAACAAATAGCTGATGCTTTTGGAGTAAAGTGGCGCTCCAGAGATGACCGATGCCTTAACACCTATAAACCAGCTGGTCATCGCCAATATCAGAAGCTGCTGCTTCAGTTTTAACCTCAGTGATGCGACTGAGGGACCTATTCATTTGTGAACAAAATATGGAGTGCGGGATTCCCGCCCGCGGGGGCCCTCCGG
>CAJJVE010000019.1:0-15590 GCA_905196265.1 uncultured Collinsella sp.
AGGCCTCACATGCACCAAGGGGTTGACTAGAGCTCGCAAGCAACCTTGTAGCCATCGCCGATGGCGTCGCGGATGTTGCCGCACTTGTTGGCATCGCCCAACACGTGGGTGGTAACGCCGGCTGCAGCAAGGTCGTCGGCCAACTTGGTATTGGGACGATAGCCCATGGCAAGTACCAGCGTATCGGCATCGGCGATGGTGTGGATCTCGCCGTCCTTTTCGTAGCTGATGGCATCCTCGGTAATCTCGGTCACCTTGGCCTCGGTCAGCACGTGAACGCCCTTGGAGAGCATGCGCGTGATGAGCACCGCCCTCGTTGACGGCGAGCGTCTTGGTCATCTCGATGACGGTGACGTCGCGATTGGCCGGCGACAGATCGTTGACCAACGGGGCCAGGTAGTCGGCCGTCTCGCAACCGACGGTGCCGCCGCCCACGATGACAATCTTCTTGCCCGGGAAAGCCTTGCCGCCCAACAGGTCGTCAGCCGTCATGACCTGCTTAAATCCCTGCATGAAGGCCGGGGCGATGGGCTCGGCGCCATAGGCCAGAACGACCTCGTAGCCGGCGTAGTCACGCTGAATGTCCTCGGCAGTAAGCTCGGTGCCAAATACGCACTTCACGCCGACCTCGGCCAGGCGACGGTACTGATACTTGATCACGCGGGTGAGCTCCTGCTTTGCCGGCGGAACGGCCGCGATGCGCATCTCGCCACCCGGCTCGTCCTGCTTATCCACGAGCACTACGTTGTGGCCGCGCTTGGCAGCAATGTAGGCTGCCTCCATGCCCGCAGGACCAGCGCCCACAACCAGCACGTTCTTAGCCTCGGCGGCAGGCTCGTAGCCGGCCTCGTCGCGCTCAACATCGGGATTGACGGTGCAGGAGATGCGCTTGCCAAACATAATGCCGTTCAGGCAGCGCAGGCAGCCGATGCAGGGGCGGATGTCGTCGGCGTTGCCGGCAGCGGCCTTATTGCAGAACTCGGCATCGCACAGATTGGCGCGGCCCATCATGCAGATGTCGGCAGCGCCGTCCTCGATCAGCTCCTCGGCGATCCAGGCCTCGTTGATACGTCCGACGGTGGCGACGGGAATGTTGACGTGCTTCTTGATCTCGCGCGAGCAGGCGGCGTGCGAGGCCTGCTGGGTACCGGCGGCAGGAATCGCGGAACCGCGCTTGATGGTGGTGCCGCCCGACACATGAATCATGTCGACGCCGGCCTTCTCCAGGCGACGCGAGACGTAGATCATGTCGTTGAGGGTCAGACCGCCATCGGTGTACTCATCGCCCGAGATGCGGACGTCGATGATAAAGTCCTTGCCGCAGCGCTCGCGAATCTCGGCGATGACCTCGAGCAAAAAGCGCATGCGGGCGTCGAGCGAGCCGCCGTACTCATCGGTACGCTTGTTATAGAGCGGGGTCAAGAAACCGCCGAGCATGCCGTGGGCGTGCGCCGCATGGACCTCGACGCCATCGACACCGGCCTTCTGCATACGCACGGCAGCGTCGCCAAACTGATGCGTGAGCTCGTGAATCTCGTCGACCGTGATAGGACGCGGTGCCTCACGGGCATAGGACGGTCCCACGAAGGACGGAGCGATCAGGCGCGGCGTGCCCGGAATGTTAAAGGCCATGTAGGCGGGGTGAAAGAGCTGCGGCATGATCTTGCAGCCATACTCATGCACGGCGGCGGCGAGCTTTTCCCAGCCAGGGATAAACGTGTCGTCGTAGCAGCACATGTCACCCGGCAGATAGGTATAGGTGGGCTCGACCGTCACGACCTCGGTAATGATGAGGCCCACGCCGCCCTTGGCGCGGGCACGGTAATGATCGACCAAGTCGTCGGTCACATAGCCATGATCGGCCAGGTTGGTGGACACCGGCGGCATAAAGACGCGGTTCTTGACCTCGGTCGTACCGACCTTGATCGGACTAAAGAGCTTCGGGTAGGCGGAGGACTCCATACAGGGTTCCTTTCATTTGAGCCGCTCGGCGGCAGTTGCTGACGTACCTATCGTATCAGTATCCGCCGCATTCGTACTCGCTCACACTCCCCACTTTCAATCCCAACCCTCACAAAAAAGTTGCGGCGGAATACGGAGTAGATAAGGCTTTTGACAGCCAAAACAGTCCGTATTTCACCGCAACTGATGGGTGGGATGGGTTAGAGACCCAGGTAGCTGGTGATGCCTTCGACGGCAAGCTTGGCGCCTGCCACGGCATGAACCACGGTGAGCGGGCCGTTAACCACGTCGCCGGCGGCAAAGACGCCAGGCACGGTGGTCATACCGCATTCATCGACCGAAAGAAGGCCGCGATGGTCGGTCTCCAGACCGCCCGTCGTAAGCACAAGCTTGTCCTTGGGCACCTGCGAAGCCGCAATCACAACTGTGTCGGCAGACGCATGGTCGAGCTCTTCCTCGTAGCCCACCACGTTGTTGTCCTCGTCAAAGATAGCCGTCTCGAACACCGGACCGTTATCGTCGATGGCGCAGATCGCCTTGCCGCACACAATCTCGGCACCGTCAAGCTCGGTCAGCTCCACCTCGTCATCGATGGCCGAGATATGGCGCGATCGAGCATACACGGTGACCTTACGAGCACCCGAGCGCAGCGCCGTGCGGGCCACATCCATGGCCACGTTACCGGCACCGATGACCGCCACATTCTGTCCGATCGCCACGCTCGAAGGATCGACCAGGTAATCGATACCAAACAGCACGTTGCCGCGCGACTCGCCGGGAATACCCAGTTTGCGAGCTCGCCAGGTACCGGTGCCAACAAAGACCGCATCGTAGCCGTCGCGCAGCAGGTCGTCGATGTGGAGCGCACCGCCGATGGTAGTCGACGGACGAACGCGCACGCCGAGCGAGCACATCACGTGACGATACTTTTGCACGAGCGCACGGGGCAGGCGGAACTCGGGGATACCGTACTCCAGCACACCGCCGATCTCGGGGCGCTGCTCAAATACCGTGACGGCACAGCCCAGCTGGGCCATCTTAATGGCCACGGTAATACCGGCAGGACCGGAACCGACCACAGCAACCTGTTTGCCGCACGACGGCGCGGGCGTCCACTCCTTACGATCCAAATACGCTGTCGAGATATAGTTCTCGATGCTCGAGAAATGTACGGGTGTGCCCTTGCGGCCCTGGATGCAAGCACCCTCGCACTGGCCCGAATGGTTGCACACCATGGAGCAGACCGCGCTCATGGGATTGTTCTGGAACAGCAGCTCGCCCGCCTCTTCTAGACGACGCTGTTTGAACAGGTCGATGACCCGCGGAATAGGCGTCTGAACCGGGCAGCCCTTAATCTGACAGAACGCCCTTTTACAACCTAGGCAACGATTCGCCTCTTCGACAATGTGGATAGCCACGCAACTCCCCTTTTTAATGCAATCCAATGGGGCGACGATAAAGACCCTTCACCGCCGCCCCATACAGGTAATCTCAATCTGCCGACACGGCAAAAGCCAATGCTATAACTCGCGATGCGAAGCCCCGCAGCGAGCGGACATGTGCTCGAGTGTCGCCAGGCAGTCAGCCGCCGTCGCCGGCACGCTGTTCTCGACCACGCAGGGAATCCCAGGGCAGGCGGCGGCAGCCCAGGCCACCACGGGCTCAAAGTCATAGCGACCCGTCTCGCCCACGCCGTGGCACACCAGGCGTGAGCCCGTACCGTCGCACCAACCGGCTTTGTCCTCGTTGTCGACGACCTCAAAATCCTTGGCGTGCAGCACGCGGATCTTACTGCCGCATAAGTAGAGCATGCGCGCTGTGATTTCCTGCGCTTCGTCAACAACGCTGGGGTGCAGCAGCGACACTGGGTCGTAGATCACGCCGAGCGACGGGCTCGAGACGCGCTCCAGCACCTCACGGCAGCGATCCGGCGTATTAACCGTCTCGTTCCAACCGGGCTCGATCAGTATTTGCCCGCCCACGGCCTCGGCCCGATCGCAGACGTGTGCGAGTCCGTCCATAAAAGCCTCGAGTGCCTCATCAGTCGTGCGGTCGTCAGCAACGCGGTTCTGCGCATTGGGGCGACCGGTCTCGGTACCCACCGGGCATCCGCCGAGCATCTGGGCAAAGTTCAAGCACGCCTCGTACTCGGCAAAGTTATCCATGAGCTGTTGGCGATCGGGCGTCGCCAGATTCTTATAGCAGCCGAGCACGGCGACCGAAACGCCCGCCTCGTCGAGCACCGCACGCAAATGGTCGGCAAGCTCGCGGGTCAGGCCGCCTCGATCGATCCCCATCGATGCGTAGAGCACCTTGCTCGGCAGCTGAATGCACGAAAAGCCCAGCTCTCCCGCCATGCGAATGCGTTCCTCGACGGTTCCCTGCGGAAGGTCGTGCAAACGTACGCCCGGAGTAATAGCCCCCACGTTATTCACATCCCTTATGAGCGTTGATGCCCGGGGTGTATCCGCCAAACGGGTCCTCGATGGAGCACACGCCCGAGGGGGCGAGCGGATCGCGCTTACCGGCCAGCTTGTCGTGATGCATGGTCTCGATATAGGCAAGCACCAGCGGCGCCACACCCTTTGCATCATTTTTGACCACGGGCTCGCTCATGTAGTAATCAAACGTGCCCTCGCGGTGCGCGGTGTTGCCCAGGCCCGCAACCAGGCAGATGTTGTCGAGCGCCAGCTGCCCGTCATACTCGGACAGGCAGGTCTCGCAGATGCCGTCGAAGGCGCGACGGCCGTACTGGTAGTAACGCTCGCCCAGCACGCCCAGACGCACGCCCTTCATGATGGCGTTGGCAAAGATGGCGCTGCCCGACTCCTCCAGGTAGTTGGGGGCGATATTGGGCAGGTTGATGACCTGGTGCCACATGCCGGTCTTCTCGTCCTGATACGGCAGCATGGCGTCGATCAGATCGTGGAACATCTTGCGGATCTCGTCCTTCTCGGCCGACATCGAAGGCGGCATAAGCTCCCAGGTGTCGATGAGCGCCATGGCAAACCAGCCCTCGGCGCGCAGCCAGAAGTTAGCCGAAAGGCCGGTGACCGGGTCGCACCAGAACTGTTTGCGGCTCGCGTCGTAAGCGTGATAGTACAGACCGTTGAGGGGGTTGCGCATCAGGTCATGCACGACCTGGAACATATGGAAGCTGTCCGAGCAGGCACGACGGTTGTGGAAGCTCAGCTCATACTGCATGTAAAACGGCTGCGCCATATACATGCCGTCGAGCCAGATCTGGTTGGGGTAGACGGCCTTGTGCCAAAACACGCCCTCTTTGGTACGCGGCTGGGTTTCGAGCTGACGATAGATGGTATCCATGGCGGCGCGATACTTGGGCTTGCCCACCAGGTCATAGAGCTTGTAGAGGGTCTTGCCCGCATTGACGTTATCGAGGTTGTACTCCTGCGGGTTGTAATGCTTGATGGTGCCGTCGTCCTGGACAAAGAAATCGATATAGTCGTCGGCAAAGGTCAGGTAGCGCTGCTCACCCGTGATCTCGTACAGTTCGATGAGCGCCTTGATCATGCAGCCGTCGATATAGTTCCAGGTGTTCTCCTTGCCGGCGCGAATCTTTTCGATATTCCAAGCCGGCGCCTGCGGCGTAGAGGTTTCGATCAACTGCTCGATATAACGGTCCAGGATTTGATTGCAACCCATTGCTGTCCCCTCTGACATAAACGATAGGTGAACGTTACCCCTAGTGTAACGCGAACGAGGAATATAGGGTGAACGTTAACCCTATATTCCTCGCGAACGGCAGACTTTTAGCGGCAAACGGCGGTGAGACCCGCGGCGATGCGATGCGCCAGGCGCTCATAGCCAGCCGGGCTGTAGTGCAGACCGTCCGGCATATAGAGCTCGCGGTGCTCCGGCAAAAACGGGCTGATACCGCTTTGCGCATACAGGTCAATCACCGGAACGGAGTAGCGGTCACAGACCTCGAGCATCGCTCGCACGTAGGCGACCTGCGTCAGGCCCAGGTGGTTGAGCTCGTCGCTTGCCGGGATATCCTTCTCGTGCTTACCGCTCGTCTTGCACGGCGTCATAAACACGAGCTTTGCCCGAGGCGAGCGTGCCGTGATGGTGCGGACCAGATAGTCGAGTGCACCATAGAACTCATGCACGTCCGTGCTGCCCAGCTCTCCAAGCGGCACGTTGCGGCTAAAGTCGTTGATGCCGCCAAAGACAACATAGACATCGGCCGCATCGTCGATGCCGTCCAAGCGCTCGACAAATGAATCGGTACGGTCGGCCTTGATGGCGATACGCGAACCCTTGATGCCAAAGTTCTCGACGACTGCACCTCCCAGCAACGCGCCCAGATGCGAAGTCCAAGAGATGTCGTTGCCGCCTGCGCCGCATCCGTTATCCCCCCATGTGGTCGAATCGCCAAAGCAGCAAATGGTCGATTCACTCAAGTTCTTCGTTTCCATAATCTTCTCCTCATCCGCCCATTGGCGGCCATACAGGTACGTACCGTTTATTTGCAGCATGCCGAGGGGCTATGCACGGTCGCATTTCGCAACGTGCGAATCGAGCCATTCGATATCCTCGACAAGATGTGTCACTCCCAGATGGTGTCCACCCGGACACACCTCGTGCCGCAGAGCATCTCTGCGGCCCAGCAACTTGTAGGCATCGCGCACGATCTTGAGCTGTTCATCGACATTTTTCAGCCCGCGCGAACCGTTCAGATGATCTTCTTCGCAGCTCTGCACTAACAACGGGCGCGGCGCAATAAGCGAGGCAATATCGCCCATGTCGAGCAAGCGCCAAAGTCCGGGTGTGTAGTTGCAGCTGCAATTGCCGTTGAGGTGCAGCAGCGAATCATCGACACCGTACAGGTAGCCCGAGACAAACGTCTTGCATACGCGTGGGTCGAGCGCCGCCAGATACAGCGTCATGTATCCGCCGCCCGAAAAGCCAAAACAGCCCAGGTCGTCCATGGCAATGTCGCCGCGCGCCTCTAGGTAATCGATCAGACGCATGTTATCCCAGGCGTTGAGGCCCGCAACGGTAAGTCCCAGCGGCTCGGCCATGCGCGCCTGGTTTAGGCACGTGCCGCGCAGAAAGCTGTTCTCGTCATCGCCCTGACCCTTCCAGTCACGACGGTGTCCCCAACCGCGTGCGTCGGGGCAGACGGTCACGTAACCCATACGCGCCAAACGTAGACCGTAGTCGTAATTGAACTTACGCACAGCATCATCGACCGCCGGCACGCCCGTCACGCCCGCAACACTTGCGGCGCCTGCTCCCTGATGGCCATGCGGGCAGATATAGCAACGCTTAAGCCCCCGTCCATCAAGCTTCGGATGAGACGGCTCCAACAGGTAAAACGACATCCACACATCGTGCTCAACCTGCAGCATCGCATGAGTACGCACAATGCCGCCGGCAACCCGCACGCGGCTGAGCTCACGAATCTCAATCGGGACGCGGTCCATAAGCGAAAGGCCCAAAACATCGTACAGACGAGTCCTGGTCGCAATCTTCCACGCCTCAAAATCTGCAGGAGTCTTGCCCGCAAATGCCGCCGAGCGCCCCTCGCGCTTCAGCCGGGCACGCAGCGCAGGCTCGTCTTCGCAGTACGTCTCGATGTGCACGGTGCGACCATTGGCAGATAGCCCAGCCGTCTCCACCGCATCACCGTCGCCGCCCTCGGGATCCCAGCCATCCACACCGGCAAGCACCTGCTCGCGAGCGTACCCGACGGCAGCCATCACATCGAGTTCATTCGCCCACGGCACCCAGCCGGTAGTATCGCCCGCCGGCCCATACAGGATCGCGCCAGCATACTGCGCGCAGTTGTGCGCCGCCGGTTTATTCCAATCCCACCAGCCTTCGCGCTTGATATGTCGCCCTAGCCAACAATCGATCAGCGCAGTTTGCGCCCATTCGCGCCAAGGACGGCCCAGGTAGACCGAATCCGGCGCCACGCCATCCGGAGCTGTAAACGAACAACCATGAAACACAAATCCGTACGGCTCGCCTTTAGGCGTGGAGGCTGCCGTTACATACCCGTTGACATCCATATCGCGGTTGAGCGAGCGAATCTCGCACCCCTCAAAGTAGGCACGCGCGCCGCCAAAGATAAAGTCGACATCGCCCTCGATCCGGCAACGTCGGAAATATTGGCGCCCCACCCGGCGCGGCGCATACTGTTTGGGTCCTATGAACCCGCCCGGTTTGACCTCATGCGGCGGCAGCGGACCCAAAAACAGTGTGTCCTGGTGCCCCTTAATGCAGCAGGCATCGACAACCAGACGGTCGCCATCGGCATACAGGGCAATCGCCTGACCGACCTCGCGCCCATCGCCGGCATCATTTACGATCGTTAGGTTCTCGAGCCGCACGTCGTCGGCATCGACCAAAACGGTATAGGTCCTAAAGGTGCCGAGCATTCCGTCGATGCCCGAGCCGTCCTCCGAAGGCATCTTGGCACCCAGGCCGCCCATGATACGCACGCTATCGGCCGTCTCTCCCTCAATCGTCACATGCGGGCGACGAATCTCGACCCGCTCGCGGTACTCACCCGGCTCGACGCGAATCATCACCGGTTGCTCGGCATCCGGATAGAGCTGATCGGCTGCCGCCAAGGCATCGGAAATCGTTGGATACGCTCCTGCCGCAGCCCTCGAAACGCGCAGCGTATAGATACTTTCGCTCATCGTCCATCACGCTCCCATGCAACGAACTGTTCAGGCCAGCCCTGAACCTGTGGCTGAATATGCTCGGCGCAGCCCTTAAATGCCGTTTGGGCCGTGGCGAGCGATGCCCCATGCTTTCCATGCGGAAAGACATGTAGGCTAAAGCCAATCCCGTGGTCGGCAAGAGCCTGCGCAAGAAGGAGGCTATTTTGAACTGGTACCGATGCATCCTCGGCGGTATGCCACAAGAACGTACGGGGGAAGCCATCTCCCACCATATTCTCGATCGACAACTTTTGAGCCAAAGCGCCATCGGCACCCGTTAGGTGTTCAAACGAACCACGATGAGCATAGGCCCCCGAGCTTACGACCGGATAGCCCAAGCAAAGTGTGTCAGGCCGAATCGACTCAGGCGATGCCGAAATCGACTCTGCAAGCCAGGGTTGGTCCCAAAGCGCCCCGAGCAAGCCAACTAGATGCCCACCGGCCGAAAAACCCATGACCGTAATCCGATCAGGATCGACACAGTACTCTGCCGCATGGCTTCGGACGGTATCGACCGCCCGCGCGAGTTCTTGCAATGCCAGCGGATAGACAGCCGGAGCAACCGAATAGTTCAGTACAAACGCTTGGTAGCCCATCGCCAACAAACGGAGCGCTACCGGCTCGCCTTCGCGCGGCGAAACGTGATCGTAGCCGCCTCCTGGCACGACCACAACTGCAGGCAGCGGTTTTAAAGCATAAGCATCTTCGGTCGGGGCAAAAACATAAGACGTAATCGTGGCAGACGAGCCATCGACCCCGACAGGAATCGTTTTATTGAGCATGTATTCCCTTTCACCATGATGCGTAGCGCAGCGCACACGGCCGTATCGCACAAGGGCTGCATTGCCGATTTATCCGACAATGCAGCCCTGGTCATCAACCCGAGTTAGGAACGGACAACCTTGTCGACGTTCTGGAGCTGCAGTTCCTCGCCGTCCTGGCCCTCGATCACCACATTTTGCAGATCGAGTACCTTGACGTTTTGCGCAATGATGCCCTGACACACCATGGGTTCAACGCCGCAGGCCATGGCCGGGACAAAGGGCTCGGCATCCGGCGCGAAGGTCACGTGGACATCCTGGAACGTCAGGCGCGTTACTTTACTCTCGGGCAGGCCCGTGATGTAGGCAGCGGCCGCGTGGCAGTTAGTGGCCTCGATATCGCAAAACGTCGTGGCACCAAAGCCGGGCGTGCGGTCGTCGACAGGCAGCGTCTCGCGAGACTGCACGTAATCGGTCTTGCCGTCCTTGTCGCAGAAGTAGAAGGAGTTGACCACGAAGGGCGTGAGCACCTCATCCATGCGAATGTGCTCAAAGGTAATGCCCTCGTTGACGGCATCCTTGCCGCGCCCGCGGCGGGTCTTGACGCGCAGGCCGCGGTCGGTGCGCTCAAAGAGGCACTTGCTCACGGTAAGGTCCTTGATGCCGCCGGCAGCCTCTGAACCCAGGACCACGGCGCCGTGACCATCGTGCATGTAGCAGTGAGAGATCAGCACGTCGTGCGTGGCGGGACGAAGCTCGGGCTCAATGCCCAGCTTGCCGCTCTTGATGGCGATGCAGTCGTCGCCCACCGAGAACTGACAGCCAAGGATGCGGACAAAGCCGCAGCTCTCGGGATCGAAACCGTCGGTGTTGTGGGAGTTCTTGGGGCCCTCGATGGACAGGCAGAGCGCATCGACGTGCTCGCACAGGATGGGGTGGATGTTCCACGCCGGGCTGTTGCGGACGGTGAAGCCGGCCAAGCTCACGTTTTGGCACTCGGACAGGAAAATCATGCGCGGGCGGGCGACCTCGCGGCCCTCCTCAGGACGGAAGATGTTCTTAAAGTCCTTGTTCCACCAGTTGTCCTCGGCAAAATCAGTCTGACCGTCGATCGCGCCGCGACCATAGATGCACACGTCGTGCACGCTCAGACCCGTAAAGGTAGAGCAGTAGGTCGAGAAGCTCTCGCCCTCCCAGCGGCCCAGGGGCAGCATATCGGTGCCAGCATACCCAGCACCCTCGTCGCCCGTGACCGTACCGGGGATGTAGGCAAGCGCCGCACGATCGTGGCGAGCCAGCAGCACCGCTCCCTCGGCGAGCTCGATGTTGATATTGCTCTTAAGGAAGAGGGACTTGATACGATAGCTGCCGGCGGGAATCAGCACGCGCCCGTCCTTGGGACAGGCCATGATGGCAGCCTGGATGTTGGTGGTGTCATCATGCTCGGCATCGCCCTTGGCGCCACAGTCGCGAACGTTGATGGTAAAAGGCTCAGCCGGCGTGGTGACACCTACGCTCAGCTCACGCTCGCCACAAACAAAACGAACCAGGTTGCGCTTGCCGGGGGTCAGGCCGTCGACATAGGTCTCGACCGTATTCGTGGTACCGGCGGGCTCGTCGTTGACAAAGATCTCCCACGTATCGGCACAGGTAAAGTAGCCGCCGTCGTCAAGCTCGATCACGGCCGCACGGGCGTTGCGCCAGATAACGTTCGTCTCCATGGATTTCTCCCTCAAAAAGATGCTCTAAAGGCAAATTGTACGCTGTTGAAAAAGGGCCGTGCCTGCCGGCGGAATTCCGGTGGCACGGCCCTGTGATTTGGACGATATGTCGGCCTTACTCGGCGGGGGTTACGCTACCGTCCTGGAAGCCAACGTTGTTGTGGGCAAAGCAGTCCTCGTACTTAAAGCCGGAGAGCTCCTCGCAAAGCGCCTTGACCTCGGGCTTGACGTCGGCCATCTTGCCGCCCTCCTTGACGCGGCGGATCTCGTCGCAAAGGACGTCGCACTGCTCCTTGTCAATCTTGATGCCGCGGGCAAGGACAGCCGCGAGCAGGAAGAAGCCGGCGCAGCCGATGAGCATGTAGCCGCAGATGTACAGAGGCACGGTGGCGGGCTGGGTCACGGCGTCGCTGTTGCCGGCGGTCTGAATGAAGCCGGAGGCAGCAAGGACGATGGCCCATGCGTTAACGGCGATAGCCTGGGCGATCTGCTGGCAGAGCTGCTGAGCGGAGCTGTAGATGCCCTCGCGACGACGCAGGGTGATGAGCTCATCGACATCGGGGATGTAGTTGAGCAGAACATCGGGCAGGTACTGGAAGCCGACGTAGAAGAACTTCCAGATGGCGAAGATGATGGGGTAGGCGATCATGGCGATGGCGACCGTGGAGGTGCCATTGATCTGACCAAAGGCGAAGTAGTTGTAGGCGATGATGCACGCAGCGCAACCGACGTTGGCCAGGTACCAAGACTTGTGGAAGCCCTTCTTGGCCATGAGAGCGACCCAGATGGCGGTGCAGACGATAGCGACGACCTTGCCAGGCATCTCCATCACGGACTCGTAGGACTTAGGAATCTGCAGGCAGTAGACGATGAAGAAGGACAGGCAGGCAGACCAGCAGGCAGCAGCGAGCTTCGTGGAGACCTGTGCGTACAGGACCTTGCGGAAGGACTTGTTGCGGAAGGTGGAGATTACGTCGATGAAGAACTTCTTGATACCCTCGCCGACGCTCTCGATCTTCTCCTGAGCGACCTCCTCGGGGGTGTGCTCCCACGTGGACAGGTACACACAAAGCAGCGAGATTGCCATGACCGAAGCGTTGATCGTAGCGATGATGAAGTAGCTGAACGGGTTGGTCTCGCCGAAGGTGCCAAAGCCGAAGCCCACAAGTGCAGCCATCAGGAAGCCGGCGGCGTTACCAAAGAGATGCTTGTAGCCGGTGAGGTACGTACGCTCCTTAAAGTCGTCGGTCATCTCGATGGTAAGCGGCGACAGGTTGGCGGTGCAGAACGTGTACGCGACGTTGTAGATCAAGTACAGCACAAAGTAGTACGGGAAGCCAAACGGCGTAGCCACGAAGATGAGCGGCTCGGCGATCATCATCGGGATGGCCAGCAAGATCCAGAAACGACGACGACCAAAGATGCGGCCAATCTTGGTGGCATAGAAGTTATCGGCCACAAAGCCCATCAGCGGGCAAAGAATAGCGTTGACATAGATGGCAAACGAGCTGATCAGTGCAGCCTCGCCTGCGGACAGGCCACACTCCGTGGACAGGAACAGCACCATGTAGCTGTGCGTAAAGGTCAGGGCACCGGAATTGAGCATACCGCCCATACCAAAGCCCAAGCGCGTCCAGAATGTGATCTTACGCTTTTTTCCGATCTTATTAGTCATCGAGCTCCCTCTCTTTTCTCGATTGTCTTGCAGCAAGACATTGGAGTCCACACTGACATCTGTCTGCCCAGCGTTCAGGGTGAACGTTTAGTTAGATTATGCGCGATTGCTTACGACAGGTGAACGTTCACTTGAATAATATCCTTGAACGGTCGATTTTTACCGCTGAACGGACACAATTGAGATCCTCACACCTATTTTCTGCTGGTAAAGGTGCCATGCTGGACAGCCATGAGATAGGTGAACGTTTATCAGATTTTCCAACATATTCACTTAACCACGAAACGAAAAAGCCCCGCCGGGAACACTCCCGACGGGGCCGATGACATCGCGCTATGCTTGGGCGCACTTGCCGCTACAAGCAGACGCCATCCTTCCAGATACTGATCTCGTGACAGCCACGGCGCTCGGCACTCGTGAGCTTACCGCTCGCCGTCTGTAGCACCAGCTGGTACAGATCGTGGGCAGCCTCGTCGAGCGTGCGCTCACCCGTGGCAATCACGCCAGCGTTAAAGTCCATCCAGTTGGCCTTGTGGTCGCACAGACGCTGATTGGTGAACACCTTGAGGGTAGGCGCCGGCGCGCCAAACGGTGTGCCGCGGCCGGTCGAGAACAGAATCACGTGGCAGCCGGCAGCCGTCAACGCCGTGGTGGATACCATGTCGTTGCCCGGACCGCACAGCATGTTCAGGCCGTGTTTATTTGCCTGGCCGGCATACGGCAGCACGTCGACGATGGGGGCAGATCCGCCCTTTTGCACGCAGCCGCAGCTCTTGTCCTCGAGCGTGGTAATACCGCCGTCCTTGTTGCCGGGACTCGGGTTCTCATAAACGACCTCGCCGTGGCTAATAAAGTAGTCCTTAAATCCATTGAGCATGTCGGAAGCGGCGTTAAAGACCTGCTCGTTCTCGCAACGGTCGAGCAGGATGCTCTCCGCGCCAAACATCTCGGGCACCTCGGTAAGCACCGACGTGCCGCCACGGGCGACGACCATATCGCTCACGCGACCGATCGTGGGGTTGGCGGTAATGCCTGAAAGACCGTCGGAGCCGCCACACTTAAGACCAATGACCAGCTCGGAGGCCGGAATGGGCTCGCGCTTGGACTGCTTTGCCAGGTCTGCCATCTCGGCCAGAATCTTGTGGCCCTCGATTTGCTCGTCGGCTACATCCTGGCAGGTGAGAAAGCGAACGCGCTCGTGATCGAAGTCACCGAGCTCGTCGAGCACCTGCTGGTGTGTGCAGTTCTCGCAACCGAGCGACAGGAACAGCACGCCGGCCGCATTAGGGTGACGCGAGAGCGCCACCAGCAGACGACGCGTCTGGACATGGTCGGCGCCGGTCTGCGAGCAACCGAACGGATGCGGGAAGTAGTAGACGCCCTCCAGCGAGCCATCGACCAGATCCTGGGCCTGCTCGCACATGGCACGGGCGACTTCGTTGACACAGCCGACCGTGGGGATGATCCACAGCTCGTTGCGCGTCGCGGCACGACCGTCGGCGCGGCGGAACCCCATAAAGGTCTCGGGCTCAACCGACTCAACGACCGGATGCGTGGGGTTGTAGGTGTACTCGACCTCGCCCGAAAGGTTGGTCTTCACATTGTGCGTGTGGAGCCACTGACCGGGCTGGACATCGCCCGTCACGTGTCCGATAGGAAGGCCGTACTTAATGACGTCCTCGCCGGCGGCAATCGAGCGCACAGCCATCTTGTGGCCTTGCGGAATATCCTCCGCGGCCACGACCTCGCCCACCCCGGGAACCGCGACGGCGGTGCCCTTGGCAAGCGGCGACAGCGCGACGATCACGTTGTCGGCCGGATTGATTTGGATAGTGTTCATTGCAAATGGTCCTAACCCTACAGGTTGAGCAGAAGTCGAGACGCGGGCACGCCGTCCCGCGCCCGCGCCTGCGCCGGAAATTTACGCCTGAGCGTTGGCGAAGGCCTGCTTGGCACCCTCGGTGCGCACGACGGCGAGCGCACTGACGACAAACTCCTCAAGACCGGCGATCTGCGTAAGGTCCTCGCCCCACATCTGCTCGTTGGTGAGCACGTCGTGCACCAGCTGGGCATCGTCGGCGCCGGCATGGGCGGCGTAGAAGTCGAGCACGAAGGCGTCGTCCTGAGCGGTGTACTCGGTGCCGTCGGAGCGACGCAGGTGCAGGCCGTCGCCCTCGCGGGACACGAGCTCCTGCGTGTAGAAGGAGATGAGCGTAGCGAGGCTCGTCGCCAGGCACTTGGGCAGGTTGCCGGTCTCGGCAACGTAGTCCTTGAGCGTGGGCAGGTCGCGAGCGCGCCACTTAGCCGTGGAGTTGAGGCAGATGGAGAGCAGCGCATGATCAATAAACGGGTTGTCGAAGCGGTTTTCGACGGCGGCGGCAAAGGCCTTGCAGTCCTCGACATCCAAGTCGGCGGCAAGCGTCGGAATGACCTCGTCGTAGAGCATGGTGTTCATGAAGCCGCGAATGGTCTCGTCATGCATGCAGTCGCGCACGATATCAAAGCCGGCAACCCAGGAACCCGGAACGAAGGCGGTGTGGGCACCGTTGAGGATGCGGACCTTGCGCTTTTTGTACGGGGTGACGTCGGGAGTCACGAAGACGCCGGGGAGACCGGCCTTCACAAACGGCAGGCGCTCCTTGAGCGACTCGTCGCCCTGGATACCCCACATCTGGAAGGGCTCGCGCACGGCCAGGAAGGGGTCCTCGTAGCCCAGACGCTCGGCAACCGCGGCGGCCTCCTTAGGATCGCGGATGCGGCCGGGGACGAT
>CAJJVE010000020.1:0-15420 GCA_905196265.1 uncultured Collinsella sp.
TTTCGCCGCAACCTCAAAGGCCTGTGGGCAAAAAAGGGCAAATATGAGTACTGTTACCATTTTAGTAGCAGGCAAAACCACCCAAATTGACGTTCGGGCGACCCCTATAACCCCCTAAAGCAGCCAACCCGACTGGTTTAAGGCGTATTGAAGCCAATTTTAATGAACATGCTATAGGTTATGTTCATTATCTTTTTGGATGTAAATGCTATTCACTTAGCAACAGTACTCATATTTGGCATTTTTTGCCCACCGCCATATAACTAACGCCCTATAGCAGACAAAAAACAGGCCGCAGCCCATCGCTGCGGCCTGTTCGGAAGCAAAAGTGGGCGCTACGCGCCGTAGCCCATCGCTTGCAGCACAAACATGACGACCGTCAGCACCGTAATCACGCCGATAGTCGCCCAAGTGAGCACGTTCCATACGCGGCCGTTGCGGTTGGCGCCCATAATGTGGCGATCCGCCGCGATAACCACCTGAAATACCAGGACTACGGGCAGCAGCACGCCGTTGATGACCTGCGAGGTCATCATAATCTGGAACAAATCGACGCCAGGCATGAGCACCAACACGGCAGAAATGCCGATGATGGCCGTAATGATGCCGCGGTAAACCGGGGCCTCGTCCCAGCTGCGATCGGCACCGCGCTCCCAGCCAAATGCCTCGCAGATGGCACTCGACGTAACGCCGGGCAGCACGCAGGCAGCCAAAAAGCTCGCTGCGACCAGGCCCGAGGCGAACAACACCGTGGACCACTGGCCCGCGATGGGCTCCAGCGCGCGGGCGGCATCGGCGGCATCGCTAATCTGAATACCCGCCGGGAACAGCACCGTACCGGTCGTGATGATAATGAAGCCCGCAATGATATCAGCAGCGATCGAACCGCTCACGGTATCGATACGCTGCAGCACGATGTCGTCCTCGCCCGCATTCTTATCGACCACGTTGTTCTGAGCCAAGAAGATCATCCACGGTGCGATGGTGGTACCGATTGTTGCGACCACGAGCGACACGTAACTGGGATCGTTCTGAATATTGGGGACGACCAAGTCGACCGCGACCTCGCCCCAGTTGGGGCCGGCCATAAACGCGGCGACGATGTAGGTCACGAACACGCAGCTTACCAGCAGCAAAATCTTCTCGATGCGCTGGAAGCTGCCCGACATGGTAAGCATCCACACCAGCAGCGCCACGAGCGGCACCGAGATGCTCGCCGGAACGCCAAACAGAGCAAGGCCACTCGCGATACCCGCGAACTCCGAGATGGTCACCGCCGTGTTGGCGATCAACAGCGCCGCCATGGCCAGCACGCTCTTGCGCACGCCAAAGCGCTCACGGATGAGCGAGGCCAGGCCCTTACCCGTGACGCATCCGCAGCGCGCCGCGGTCTCCTGCGTCACGATAAGCAGCACGGTCATGACGGGAAGCATCCAGAGCATCTTATAGCCATAGCTGGCGCCCGCGCTGGAATACGTGGCGATGCCGCCGGCGTCATTGCCCGAAAGCGCCGCCAGAAGACCGGGGCCCATGGCGCCAAAGATGGCCGCGATGGTCAGCTTTTGCTTGGTGCTCGCCTTTTGCTTCGTGTTTTGCACGCGACCACCTACCCCATGACCGACATGGTGAGCAGCACCGCGGCGATGCAGTACGCCACACACGAAATCATGACGGCGATGACGTTCATGGCGGTGCCCGACGTGTTAAGGTCGTGCTCGTCGCGCCAGAACAGCACCATCAGATAAATCACAGCGCTCATGTTGCCAACCAGGCAAATGACGGCAGCGATATTAAAGCAGCCGGTAAAGAGCTGCTCCTCAAACATGGTGGCATCGGGGAACGCGGCGGTGCGCACCAGCTGCGCGCACAGGTAAGTAACAAGCGAAAGGATCAGGCCCATACCCGTGCTCTGGAAGAAGAATCCCAGGTACGGTTTGGGCTCGTCGTCGTGACCGTCGTACTCGAGGAAGTAGTTCTTGACGAACGACACCATGCGCGAGGCAGCCAGCAGCACGAGCGGCATGGCGCACATGGGGAACACCACCAGATGCGCGGAGCGCAGCGCCGTCCCCAGCACGGTCGCCATAATGCACGAGGCGATGCCCCACACGACGACCCAGTACTGACGATGCACGAACCAGCTGAGCACGTTCGTCGAGTCGTCCGACGCGCTATCGCCCGAGCCGACACCGGCGATCTGCAGGTCCTCCTGATGCTCCTCGGCGATAACGTCCATGGCGTCGTCGAAGGTCACGATACCCAGGATATGACGGTTCTCGTCGCAGACAGGGATGGCAACCAGGTCGTACTTGGTCATCTCGTCCGTCACGTCTTCCTGGTCCTCGTCGGGCGACACGTAGACCAGATCGCGATAGGCGAGCTGGCCCAGCGTGGCGTCGCGGTCGGCCACGATCAGCGTGCGCAGCGAAAGCACGCCCGTCAGCATGCCGCTCGGATCCTCGGTATAGACGTAATAGACGCTCTCGAAGTCCTCATCGAGTTTGCGAATCGCCTCGATGGCATCGCCGACCGTCGCCGTGGCGGGCAGCGAGACAAACTCCGAGGTCATGATGCGGCCGGCGGTGTTGTCCTCATAGCCCAGCAGGTTACGAATCGCCTTCTCCTCCTTGACGCCCATCAGGCGCAGGAGCTTCTCGGCCTTCTCGTAATCGAGCTCGTCAATCAGGTCGGCGGCGTCGTCCGGGTCCATCATGGCTAGCATCGACGATGCGTCCGTATCGGACAGGCCCTCGAGCATCTCGGTCATGAGCTCGTCGTCATCGAACTCCGAGATGGCCTCGGCGGCCTGGGCGGTGTCGAGCTGCGCGAACACCTGCGCACGCAGGCGCGGGTCGAGCTGCTCGATGATGTCGGCAATGTCGGCAGGATGCAGCTCGCCAAGCGTCTTGTGCGACACCGAGAGCTGGATGTTCTTAGTCGAACGGTCGAGCAGGTCCATGTAAGACCAGGCGATAATGTCCTCGCTGAGCGGCTTGCCCAGGTGTTTCATAAAGCCCTCGACGACATGCTCAAGTGTGGGGCTGATCGCGCGCAGCAGACCGCGGGCACCAACTTCGGCACCCAGCAGGCGCAGCTGATTTTCGCCCGACATGGAAAACTTGATGTCGTTTACGCGCACGACCTTCATGCCCTGCGTGTCGACGATCTGCTTATTGAGAACGTCACGCGCCAGCAACAGCTCGGTCGGCTGCAGGTACGAAAAACGGATTTCGGTGGCCGATGTCTTAAGGTGTACACCCGTCTCGTCGATACGGTCGACCCATTTGCGCCAGCTGATCATAAACGGCGTCTTGCCGGGGCCACGGAACGCGAGCGACGTCACGTGCGGAAAAACTTCGCCGGTTGCAATGCCAAAATCGTTAACCACGCCGAGCTTTTCGCCGTCGACGTCCAAGACCGGCAATTTGAGCATCTCACTCAGATAATTCAATGGTGCTCCCCATCATTATTCCTGCGGACCGCGCGACCATGCCGGCACGCAATCCGTGGACTTTTAGATATGTATACGCATGCGCGGGCGGCACGCCGCTCGGCGCTCACACCCCGTGCACGCGCAGAAAGCACCTGCATGGGGTCATCGACTGTATGGTCGAGGTTTGGATTTCACCTGTAACCTTTCTCTTGACCCTCATTAACCGCAGTAACTATAGCATCAGCATCGCGCTGCGGCACCGAATTTATGCGCTGCACATCGCAGGCATACCAAACGCTGACGTATCCGTGACATAGAGCCGGATGGGTGTGGTGGGACAAAGCGATTAAGACCGTCTTAAACGACCAGTCGTTTAAGAACGTCCCCGATGACTACTCTGTGGTGTCGTCGTCCTCGGGGAGTTGGGGGAACACGGCGTTTTTGGGCATGGAAACCTTGGTGAGCGAGGTGAGCTTTTTGCTCAATGCCGTGTCCGTCTTGACCAGGTCGCTGAGCGTCACGATCTTGTAGCCATCGGCGACTAGGCCATCGATAATCTGCGGCAGCGCCTCGAGCGTCTGCTCGGCGCACTCATCGCTATCGGTAAGCAGCACGATATTGCCCGGCGTCATCGAGTCGAGCACGGTCGATACTTGCTCGTCAGCGCCGTTGAGCAGCCAGTCGCCCGAATCGATATTCCACGAAACCACGGCGGATACCAGGTCCATCGAGTCGATCCAGTTTTGCTCGTCAAACGCGGCGTAGGGGGCACGCAGCAACATCGTCTCGACGCCGGTCGCCGACTTAATCGCCTCGGTGCCCTTCGTGATCTGCTTGCGTACCGTCTCGCGATCCTCGCCCTTGAGCGAATCATCGCTGTAGCTGTTGGAGCCGATCTCGCACCCGGCATCGGCAATCGCTTTGGCAGTAGCGGGCGAGGCTTCCGCGGCATCGCCCGAAAGGAAGAACGTCGCCGTGACGCCCTTTTCCTTGAGCACCTGCAAGATCTGCTTGGTCGCGCCGCTCGGACCCTCGTCAAATGTCAGGGCCACGTACTTTTCGTTGCCCTTGGGCGCCACGCTTGCGCACTCGACTACGCAGTCGGTGGCGGGCACGACTTCGCCGCGGTCCTGCGTCTTGCCCGACTGCTCGCCGACCCATACCTCGGAGCGGCCCTGAACGCCCCAGGTTTTGACATACTCAATGGCACCCGTGCCCTCGACCTTAAGCTTTGGCTCGATGGTCGTGGCCTGGACCTCGTGCTTTTCGTACACGTTGCGGCCGTCCTTGACCGTTACCTTCTCGCCACCCGTAAGCTCGCGACTGTCCCATTTGCCTTGCTTCACGCGCTTGCCGTCGACCTTCACCGACAGCTTTTCGCCGCCATGGCGCTTGAGCACGCTGTCGTCGACGGCCAGCAGATCGCCGGCGTCGTACGTTTCGGTCAGGCTTTGATCGTCGATAAGATTCTGCAACGTAGAGCCCACGCGCACCGCGGTCTTTTGCCCGTTGAGTTCCACGTCCACGCTGCGGTTGACGTAGCCCACGACGGCAGCGATAAACAGCACGAGCGCGCAACCCACGGCGATGAGCGCATAGGGCAGGCGGGACGGTCGGCGCGGCGAGCGCCCGTTGCCGATGCGCGCGCTGCGATCGCTAAACCCACGGCTATGGTTGAGGTACATCGCGCCGGGCTTACGGCGGCGTCGACGCTGACCGCTGGGCAGCTGCCCCAGGTCGCGGCGCGTCGTCGGACGCGCACCCGAGGGCCCGTTTAAGTTAGATCCGTTTTGGCGCATGTGCCCTCCCCCATAAACACAGCGAGCCGGAGCAACATGTCTCCGGCTCGCCTCCCATCATTTGGTACGTCGCTATTTGCTAGCTTTTGACGAGCCCCCGCTCGCCTTTTGATATTCGTCCTTAAAGGCCTTGAACATACCGCGCGTCTTGCCGAGCTGCTTGCCCAGTGCGCGGCTGCCCTTGTCCACGGCGACCGATCCCTTGTCATCGAGCACCTTGGCGCCCTTCTTGACCTTATCTCCCACCACGACGCTGGCCTCGGCAGCCTTGGCGGCCGCGCCGCCCGAATACCCGAGCGTCTTGACCTCGTCCGAGACAATCATCGCGCCGTTCTCGTAGCCGCGCAGCATCGTCGGCGGCACCTGCGTGTCGCCCACCAGCACGCTCGAAGCGGCACCGGCGGTCACGTAGAACGTCTGCACAATACCCGAGCGCGGCTTGAACTCAACGTCCGAGCAGTAGCCCACGGCATCGCCCGATTCCGTGCGCACGTCCATGCCAATCCAGATGATGCAATCGTCCAGGTTGATATCGAGGCGCTTGGCCGCGGCGGCATCGTAGGTGCCCTTGACGTCGTCGACCGCGACGGCACCCTCATAGACGCCGATGGCATCGAGCGCCACAAAGCGGTCGGGGCGCTCGATCATACCCGCGATATCGGACTGGCGGACCATAAAGCCCACCACGCGCGTGCCGCCCGGGGTAAAGACCGGAAAGTGAATCTTGCCGAGCTTTTTGGGGCTGCGCGGCGTGCCGTCCTTTTTGGTGCGCTTGTCTTCGGCAGGCTTACGATAAACCTTGACGCCGACAAAATCCCCTGCGCGCATTATGCCTCGGTCGAGGGCTCCGTGGCCTCGGCGCCGGCCTCGGTGACGTTCTCGGCCACGACGTCGGCAGCGGGCGTCACGTTGCCGCCCGATATGGCGTCGTTGAGCTGCTCGCGAAGCTGGTCCATGCGCTCGCGGGCCAGGTCGACCTTGGCGCGCAGGTCATCGGTCTTGGCATCGACCATCGGACCAAAGTCGTTGACCGCGGCACGAGCCTCCTCGGCACTGTGCTCGTAGGTGTCACGCATGTTGTCCCAGGCGTCATTGGCGATATCGGCGGCCATGGCGCGGGTCTCGGCACCCGAGCGCGGGGCCAGAGCAACGCCGATGATAGCGCCGGCGGCAGCACCAAAGAGCGCACCGGAGACAAAGCTGAAAGTCTTTCCCATGATCATTCCTCTCCTGCGGGCACCTCGATGCCCACCGTTTGAATGCTGTCCATTATACCCGCAGCGCAACACTTGCCGTCGCGCTCATCTGCGTACGGTAAAAGCGCAGGTACATGATGGTGATAAGCGAGCGAACCTACTCCTGCGGCATGGCAGGCATGGCCACAGTGGCGGCCGGGTCCTCGCCGGCGCCATCGACGAGCGGCAGGTTGCCCTCGTGCGCCGAGCCAGACGGAGCCGTTGCCGCACCGCCAAAGACGGCCGCGGGGGCCTCGTGGTTCTCGGCGACCGCACCCTCGGTATCGATTGGCATCTGCGGCTCGTCGTCAAAACTCGGGACGCCTTGGGGCTCCGCAGGCTCAGACGCAGCAGGCGCCTCGGCAACGGGCTCAGTGTCGGCGTCGGCAGGAGCGTCGCCCTCGGGCACATCCTCGGCCACGTCCTCGCCGTTCGCAGCGGCAACGGCCTCGTGCGGGTCCTTGCCCTCGGCCTCGGCACGCATGCCCAGCACCAGGTTGCGCAGGCCCGCGACCGTGCCTTCCACGTCGGGGGCCGGCTGGTCGGCGTGCAGGTACGCCCAGTCCATCATAAAGGTCGCCGACGACAGCGCGCCAATGGCCAACGCGTCATCGGGACACGAAAGCTCAACCTCAAAGACACGCTCGTCGTGCTCGCTCACGCGAGTGCGGCCGCACGAAATGCTGCCCGCAAGACCGGTCTCGTTCATGAGCTCGACCGTCACGTGCTCCAGCAGGTGGCAAAGCTCGGTCTGGCCCATGCAGTCCTGGAACTCGCGACCCGAATCGCCTAGGCACAGGTGCTTGGCAATCGCCGGCACCAGGTAGTACACGCGCGCCGTGGCCTCGATATCCTCCGAGGTCATGAGCGGCATGCCGGGGTTCACCAGCACGTGCGCGCAAATCTTGTCCTCGCTGACGGTGACCTTAAGGATGTTGAACAGGCCTGCCATAACTCTCCCCTACTCTTCCTTGCCCTACTCGTCGCCATCGTGCGGATCCGCAGAGCCCGCGCCCGACGCCGCCGGCTTCTCTGCCGAGGACTCGGAATCCTTCTTATCGGTTTCGGCCGGAGCGATCACGCGAATGAGCGAGATGCGCTGGCCACGCATCGACTGTACCTTGAATTTGTACCCTGCGACCTCAAACACCTCTCCGATATCGGGCACCGAGTCACAAAGCTCCAAAATCCAGCCGGCGATGGTCTCATAATCATCGCTTTCCTCGAGCGGCCAACCAAGCTCAATCGCGTCATCGCACGAAAAACGCCCATCAACGAGCCACTCGCGGCGCGAAAGGCGCGTGAGATACTTGTTGTCGGGGTCGAACTCGTCCTCGATCTCGCCCACGATCTCCTCGACGATGTCCTCGATGGTGATGATGCCGGCCGTGCCGCCGTACTCGTCCACGACGACCACGATCTGGTCGTGCGAGGTCTGCATCTCGGACAGCAGCGGCAGGATGTCCTTGGTATCGGGCACAAAGGTGGCGTCGCGCAGGTAATCGGCGATGGGCTGGTCGCCCTTGCCGTCGAGCGCGGGCTGAATCAGGTCCTTGATGTGCGCGATGCCCGCGACGTTGTCGGGATCCTCGTGATACACCGGGATGCGGCTGAAGCCGGTCTGGCGCATGGTGGACAGCACGTCGGCGACCGTCTCGTCGTCCTCGCACATGGTGGTGTCCACGCGCGGAACCATGACCTCGCGGGCAACGGTGTCGCCCAGGTCAAAGATCTCGTGGATCATGCGCTTTTCCTCATCGAGCAGGTCGTCCTGCTCCGAGACCATGTACTTGATCTCTTCCTCCGAAACGTTCTGGCGGTCGTCGGCGCTCTTGATGCGCAGGATGCGGGCCAGACCATCGGAGCAAGCGCCGGTCAGCCACACGAGCGGACGGGCGATCTTTTGGAACACGGAAAGCGGTCCCACGACCTGCTTGGATACGCCCTCGGCGTTAGCGAGGCCGATGCGCTTGGGCACGAGTTCGCCAATCACGATGGACACAAAGGCGACGGCGACGGTGATGATGACCGGCGCCAGGCCGCGCGCGATGGCGGAAAGCGGCGCGATGCCAAAGCTCATGAGCCACGTGGCAAGCGGGTCGGACAGGCTCGTCGAGGCGACGGCGGACGAGGCAAAGCCCACGAGCGTGATGGCAACCTGGATGGTGGCCAGCAGCTGGTCGGAGTCGGCGGCCAGCTTAATGGCGTGCTCGGCGCGCTTGTCGCCTTCCTCGGCCTCGTGTTCCAACACGGCGCGCTTGGCCGTGGTGAGCGCCATCTCGGACATAGAGAAGTAGCCGTTGATGAGGGTCAGGACGAGCGTGGTAATAAGGGAGATGGTTATGTCCATCGGGAGTTTCTCGAACCTCCAAGATTCGGGACGTCAGGGTAAAACGTTGATGGCGGATACGGCAATTGCACCAGTCGCCCGTGCGAGCGGGGCCGTGGGCGTGGTCGCTAGATTACGAAGAGGATCACCGCCATGAACTGGAAGATGCTGCCGGCGAGCACCCACAAGTGGAAAACACTGTGCAGATAGCGCACGTTTTTGGCGATATAGAACGGCACGCCCACGGTATAGCACACGCCGCCGACGGCGAGCAGGGCAAGCGCGACGGGGTTCAGCAGCGCCACGAGCTCGGGCAGCTTAAAGACAACGAGCCAGCCCATCAGCAGGTAGACCAAGCCACTTACCCAGTGCGGTTGACGCTCGCGCATAAAGCACTCGAGGGCGATGCCGATAATGGCGATGGCCCATACGGCAAAGAACAGCGCAGGGCCGCCGTCGTTTGCGAGCGTGATGAGGCAAAACGGCGTATAGCTGCCGGCTATGAGCAGGTAGATGCAGCTGTGGTCGATGATGCGAAACACGCGCTTGGCGCGCGCGGGCTGAATCGCGTGATAGAGCGTGGAGGCCAGATATTCGAGAATGATGCTGACGCCATAGACAATCGCCGCGGCCATGTGGGCCGGGCCTCCGCCGCGCAGGGCAGCGAATACGATCAGGAGCACCAGGCCCGCGATACCCAGCAGGCAGCCGACACCATGGGTGACGGAGTTCATGATCTCCTCGCCCACCGTGTAGTGTGGAACGGCCGCGGTCTTGGGTCGCGGCTTGGAACTGTCGCTCGAATCGGACATGCCGGTTACATCCTCCAACGTAAAGAGTTCTCAACACTATATCAAAGCGTCTGGGTGCGTGTGAAATTTGCACCTTACGTGACCCTTTGTTTACCCATTCTTTGTTTGTTGACGCATCAACGGTGAACGTCCATAATGCGCTTGCATAAAATGTTGATGTATTAACATCTTATAGGAGAATACCGCATGGCTCAAAACGCGCGTTCCCATCGAAAGCTCAAGATAGCCGGCATCGTTGCACTGGTGGTTGTCGTTGCGCTGCTCGGATTTGCCGGCAACTTTTTGTTTGACTTTGCCCTGAACCCCCAAGCGCCGTACACCATGAAGATGATGCAGGATAGCAAGAACGAAAAAGAAGGTGAGCAGCCGGATGCCGAGGACACCGAGGCGCGGGCGTGGTTTAAAGAAAATCGCGAGAGCAGCAGCCTCACCGCAGATGACGGAACCGAGCTTGCCGCTTGGTATTTTGCCGCGTCGGAGAACACGCACGACTACGCCGTCTGCCTGCATGGATATACCGACGAGCCCATCGGCATGGCCCGATACGCCAAACGATTCCATGACCGCGGCATGAACGTGCTCGCACCCGCCGCCCGCGCCCACGAGCGCTCCGGCGGCGACTTTATCGGCATGGGCTGGCCCGAGCGCCTCGACATCGTCGCATGGATCGAGCGAATCGTTCAGGCTGACCCCGAGGCGCGCATCCTGGTCTTTGGCGAGTCGATGGGTGCGGCAACCGCCATGAACGTCGCGGGGGAATCTCTGCCCGCAAACGTGAAATGCATTATCGAGGACTGCGGTTATACGAGTGTTTGGGACGAGTTTTCTTTGCAGCTCAAAGACGTGTTCGGCTTGCCCAGCTTCCCCTTGCTCGATGTAGCAAACTTGGCGTGCAACGTGCGCGCGGGCTACGACTTTCATAAGGCGAGCAGTGTGGAGCAACTCAAACACGCGACGGTTCCCATGTTGTTTATCCACGGCGACCAGGACACCTTTGTGCCGTACGACATGCTCGACCAAAACTACGAGGCGTGCGCCAGCAAGGTCAAGCAAAAGCTCACCATCCATGGCGCCACCCACGCCAAGAGCGCGCAAGTTGACCCCGAGCTCTACTGGAACACAGTCAACAACTTCCTCGACGAGTATTTTTAGGCAAATAGCACGGTTTACTGGTCTATCTGACCTCCTGTTTTCGGAAGTGCGGGGAAAATCGCGCGAAGCCCGACCAGACCGCAGTTTTACCAACGATTTATCAGGGGTTTTGTTGCCAAAAAACGGTTTGTGGTCGGCGGTATTCGATTTTTCACCGCACTTCCGAAAAGCCGCCCGTGGGCGCTGTGTGAACGGGCGGCTTTTGCTAACGTTGCGCTACAAAAGCGCTTGATATGTCCAATAGACAGGTGCTACTTGACCTCAATGAGCTCGTACTCGCTCGTGCCCAGGCCGATCTTCTCGGCATGCGCGATGCACGCACGCCAGTCGGTGTCGGGATGCGTGATGCAGAAGGGATCCTTGGCCTGCTCGCCCTCCAGATGCTCGTGATTGTGCTCCATCTTGGCCGCGCTATCGGTGAGCTCGGTGTTGGGCAGCGGCTCGGATGCCATGACGGCATCGGCGCAGGCCTGATCGATAGCGACCGGGTCGAAGCTCGCGAACATGCCGATGTCGTTGACGATAGGCGTATCGTTTTCGGGATGGCAATCGCAGTTGGGGCTGATATCCATGGCAAGCGAGATATGGAAGCTGGGGCGATCCTGGACAACAGCCTTGGTGTACTCGGCGATCTTGCAGTTGAGCACGTCGGCCGCGGCTTCATAGCCGGGCTTGATGGCGTCCTGGTTGCACACGCCGATGCAGCGGCCGCAGCCCACGCAGCGATCGTGGTCGATGGCAGCCACGTGCACCGTGCGAGTAGCGCCGTTGGCAAGCTCGCGCTCGCGGGTGTCGTCGAACGAGATGGCGCTGTGCGCGCAGATCTTCTCGCAGGCACGGCAGCCAATGCAGGGCTCGGTCGCGACGTTCGGCTTGCCGGCGGCATGCTGCTCCATCTTGCCAGCACGGCTGCCGCCTCCCATGCCCAGGTTCTTCATGGCGCCGCCAAAACCGGCCTGCTCATGGCCCTTAAAGTGGGTGAGGCTAATCACGATATCGGCGTCCATGAGCGCCTGACCAATCTTGGCCTCGTGTACGTACTCGCCGCCCTCGACCGGGACGAGTGCCTCGTCGGTGCCCTTGAGGCCGTCGGCGATGATGATCTGGCAGCCCGTGGCATACGGGGTAAAGCCGTTCTGATAGGCGGTATCGATGTGCTCGAGCGCGTTTTTGCGGCTACCGACGTAGAGCGTGTTGCAGTCGGTGAGGAAGGGCTTGCCGCCCAGTTCCTTCACGACATCCGCGACGGCGCGGGCGTAGTTGGGGCGCAAAAAGCTCAGGTTGCCCAGCTCGCCAAAGTGAATCTTGATGGCGACGAACTTGTTCTCAAAGTCGATCTGCTCAATTCCGGCGTGACGGATGAGGCGCTTGAGCTTGTCGAGCTGGCTCTCGCGAGCATGCGTGCGCAGGTTGGTGAAGTACACCTTAGCGGGTGCTGCGGGTGCAGTTGCGGTCATAGATCTATCCCCTCGGTCTATATGGCGTTACAGACATAGAGGATGGTACCAGTTAAAGCAGAGGTAAAGTCAAGTACGGCACCTAGTCATTGGGGACGCTCTTAAATGACTACTCTTGGACTTTGAAAACCACTCATTGGGGACAGACTTAAATGAGTGTCTCGCCACCTGGCAGCTAAGGACGTTCCTTTCCCGCCGGAAGCTGGGGACAGTCCTTGCCAGCCCAGCCGGCGAGCTGGCAAATCGGCAAAGACCGTCCCCGATGACTAGTCGTTTAAGAACGTCCCCGATGACTACTCTTGGACTTTGAGGGCTTCGGCCAGGCTGACGCGCTTGATAGAGCGCGTGTGTAGCAGCGCCACGACCAGGTAGGTCGCAAAGCCAATGCCGACACATGCAGCCATGGACCAAGCGGGCACGTAGATCTCGATATTGCCGTTGTAGGCGAGCAGCATCGAGCGGAAAATGGCCGTGAGCGAGCCAATGATGACCGGCAGGCTCAGCACGAGCGACGCCGCCACGCACAGCGTGATCGAGCGAATGTACAGATGCGAGATCTCGCTATCTCGATAGCCAAAGACCTTCATGTAGCTGATCGACCGGGCGCTATGGTCGATCACAGCCTTGGTCAGCAGGTACATAAACAGCAGGAAGATAAACACCGCGAGCCCAACCATCATGCCGATCATTTTGCTCATCATGCCGATGAACTGGTCGCCCACGGCGCGCATGTCGTCGGGCGTGGTGTCGCCGGCAAAGTAACGAGCATCGAGGTCGAGCTTCTCGTCGCTCACATAGCCGTTAAAGTAGGCGGCGTCGTTGCCGAACAGCTCGTTAAAGTCGTCGATACTCATATAGATATTCATGTCCGACTTGGAGCCCCAGGCACAGTCCTTGCCCGCGTACTCAAAGGAATAATGCTCGCCCTCGTACTTGTCGCTGAGCGTGACCTTCTGGCCCTCGCTCCAGCCAAACTTATCGAGCAGACCGCCGCCAAAGACGACGCGCCCATCGCCGACGTTGAGGTCTTTCCAATAGCGCGAATCGGATGAAATGCCATAGACGGAAATCGTCTCCTCGCCATTTCCATCGCCGCGGTCGTATTGCAGCTGGTAAACGGCATATTTCTCGGCCTGTGCGATTGTGCTCGCGCCGTTGTCAGTCGTATTGACCGGGTGGATATCGTCGTTGTCAGTGTCGATCTTAGAGGCTTTGTCGATCAGGCCGATGGCCTCATCGCGGTCGCAGCCGAGGGCATCGGCAAGATCGTCAAGGCGCGCGTAGAGCGCATCCTTCTTGTCCTGGACCTTGGCGAGCGCGTCCTGCGCCGCGGCCAGGCTCACGGAAGACGGAGATGCGGTCGCGGTATCGGCTGCCGCATGCGCCGCATCGGCCGCGTCGTCAAGCTCGTCATCGGCATCCTGGGCGGCAGAAAGCAGCGCGCCGTCAACCGACTGCAAGCGCTCGAGTGCCGACCACCGCTCGCGCTCCTCGACAGTGCCATTGAGCTCTAGCGGGGCCTTGAGCGTGTACTGGTGCTCGGCGACCAGGCTTGTCTCGAGGTTGTCGGCGTAGTGCGTCATCGTGGGCAAAATCGCCAGGCCAAAGAGCAGCAGCAGCGAGGCAAACGCGATGCCCACGAACAGCGTGGCGAAGTTGCCCAGATTGCGCAGGAAGATACGCAGGCGGAAGCGCGAGACAAAGCCCATGCGCTCCGGCAGCTGCAGGCCGCGCTTGGTGCCCGATTTGCCGCTCGCCTCGTGACGAAGGAATTGCAACGGCGTCTTGCCCATCTTGCGAAGCAGGCCCACCAGCGTGATGAGGATGAGCGCGGCGGCGGGAACCACGGCGCACTTCACAAAGATCTCCCAGCTCCAGTACACCTGGAAGGGCGGCAGGCTGTACGAACCGTAATAGAGGCTGCGCATGGGCTCGGTAAAGAACACAACGCCGAGTGCAGTGCCCAAAAGCGCCGCGAGCACACCCACGATGGCGGGAAGCGCCAGGTAGTGCAGCACGATCTCGCGACGACGATAGCCGCTGGCGAGCAGCGTGCCGATGATGGCGCTCTCCTCCTCGATGGTCGCGTCGGTAAGGACCACAAAGACGAACGCCATAATCACGATAATAATGTCGAGCAGCGTCATCCACATCATGGAGTCGCCGTCCACGTCGTCGCGCGCATAGCCAATGCCCTGATTGGAATCGGCGTCGATGAGGTCATCCACGCGCGCATGGGCATCGGTCAGTGCCTCGACCATATCCTGCTCCGCATCGATGCGATCCGCAGTGGGGAGGTCGCGATCGGTAAAGGTAAAGGAGTAGGTGTAGGCAGGCGCGCCGCCGGCATCCTCGAGCGCGGCAAAGCCGGCGTCGGTGACCTCGGCCACGCCATAGGTGATGGTGTTCACCGTAAAGTCCGAATTGTTGAGGAACAGCGCCTGGCTGTCGGGCTGGGTCATGATGCCGCAGATGGTGTAGGTGCGCCCCTCGAGCTCGACCTTATCGCCCACGGCGAGGTCGTTGTTGGTGGCAAAAACGCGGTCGATTGCTACCTCGTCGTCCGCCTTGGGCTCCTTGCCCTCACAGTAGGACGCGATATCGACCTTGGTGCGGTGCGCATAGGTGCGCAGCGTGCGCTTGGTGCCGTCGTCGCCGGCGGTCTTTTTGATGATGGCGTCGATGGAGAAATTCTTGTAGAGCGTGACGCCGCCGGCATCGTCAGCTGCGCCCTCGGCTGCTTTGAGTTGATTGTCGGTAGCCTCGAAGGAGGTGGTCACGCGGCCGTCTTCGATGATGTACTCGTCGCGCATGCCGTCGATGAGGCAGCCGATGGAGTGGGCCGCGAGCAAAAAGCCCGAGGTAAGGGCGATGCTTCCGCACATAAGCAAAAAGATGCCCAGGTACTTGCCGATATTACGGCGCAGCTCGCGCGGGAGACGTTTTGCGAGAGGTGTCATGGTGCCGCCTACCAATCGAGCTCGGCGGCCGCGACGGGCGACTCGTTGAGCCCATCCTCGACGATGCGCCCGTCGCGCAGGCGCAGCACGCGATTGGCCATGCGCGCGATGGCGGCGTTGTGGGTGACGATGATGATGGTGCAGCCGTAGGTGCGGTTGACATCCTCCATGAGCTGCAAGATTTCCTTGGACGTCTTATAGTCGAGCGCGCCCGTGGGCTCGTCGCACAGCAGCAGGCCCGGG
>CAJJVE010000021.1:0-15082 GCA_905196265.1 uncultured Collinsella sp.
CACGAACAGGAGGCCACTTAATGTGGCCTCCGTCGTGAGCAGGACTGTAGAGCAGCAAATTAAATACCGTGACGGCTGCCGGCATTCCGGGAGACAACCTTGTGCTTTCCGTCTTGCGCAGGACTGTAGAGCAGGAAACTTAATTACGCGCCGCTCCCCGCCCACGCCGGGCAAGCTCTCCCTTGTACTCCATCTCACTAAAGTGTATGATTCTGGACGTTACATGACTCACTTTACCTAACTAAAGTGCTATCAAGGGGGATACCATGAATGCCGATATGTCTCGTCGTCAGTTTGTTGGTCTAGCCGGCTCGCTTGCCACGGTGCTTGGCCTTGGTCTTGTCGGCTGCGGCGGTGGTGCCGGCAAGGGCTCCGCTGCTGGCTCTGCCGCAGCCAAGGACGTGAAGGGCGCTGCGGAGTCCAAGAAGCTCGTCGTGGGCTTTGACAAGTCCTATCCTCCGTATGGCTTTGTAGGCGACGATGGCGAGTACACCGGCTTTGACCTCGACCTTGCCAAGGCCGTTGCCGATAAGCAGGGCTGGGACGTTGAGTATGAGGCTATCGACTGGGATGCCAAGGACACGCTGCTCAACTCGGGTGCCATCAACTGCATCTGGAACGGCTTTACCATGGAGGGTCGCGAGGACGACTACACGTTCTCCGAGCCTTACATGCTCAACGAGCAGGTGCTCGTGGTCAAGAAGGACGCGGGTATCAAGAGCTGGGACGATCTTGCCGGCAAGACCGTGATCACCCAGACTGATTCCGCCGCACAGGATGTGCTCGAGGGCGACCAGAAGAATCTGGCCGCGACGTTTGCCACGCTCGATACCATCGGTGAGTACAACACGGCGTTTATGCAGCTCGAGAGTGGTGCAGTCGATGCCGTTGCCTGTGATCTCTCGATCGCTCAGTATCAGCTTGCCGCCAAGCCCGATGCCTATACGCAGCTCGACAAGCCGCTGTCTAGCGAGCACTACGCCGTTGGCTTTAAGAAGGGCGACACCAAGTCCGCCGATGCCGTGACCGAGTCGCTCAAGGCTCTCTACGAGGATGGCACGGTCAAGGAACTGTGCGACAAGTATTCAAGCTACGGCCTTTCCTTCGACAACTGGGTTTTGAAATAGCGGCTTTCCCAGGCACCCGATTTTGCCGTTCAAACCGTCGCTTGCGTACATTTAGTACGCGGCGCTCCTCTGTCACGGCAAACTCGGGCACCTGGAAAACCCGCTTTAGCATTGGGTTCACTGTTCTGTTGTCGTGAAAGAGAGCTTGGGTTGTCTATTCAGGTCATGATGCAGATGCTTGGCCAGGGATTCTTGGTCAGTTTGCAGCTGTTTGTGCTGACGCTGCTGGGGTCGATTCCGCTGGGAATCCCCGTGGCGTTTATGCGCATGAGCAAAATTGCGCCGCTCCGCTGGATTGCGCGCATCTACATTTCGGTCATGCGCGGTACGCCGCTCATGCTGCAGATGTTTGCTATCTACTTTGCTCCGTACTACGTGTTTGGCATTTCGCTCACGCCCGATTCCAAGTGGACGGCGTGCGTCGTGGCGTTCATCATCAACTATGCCGGTTACTTTGCCGAGATCTATCGCTCGGGCCTGCAGTCCATTCCGCGTGGTCAATACGAGGCTGCCGAGGTGCTGGGCTACTCGCGCATGCAGACGTTTCTGTATATCGTGATGCCGCAGGTCGCCAAGCGCATTTTGCCGGCGATGGGCAACGAGATCATCACACTGGTCAAGGACACGTCGCTGGCGTTCGCCATCGGCGTGGGCGAGATGTTCTCGACGGCCAAGGCGCTGGTCGCCTCGCAGGTGAGCATGGTGCCGTTTGCAATCGCGGCGCTGATCTACTGGATCTTTAACTTTGTGGTCGAGATGCTGCTGGGCGCCGCCGAGAAAAAATTGGATTACTACCATGATTAATTCGGTAATGAATATAGCGAACGCGCGTAAGGCGTTTGGCGGCAATGAGGTGCTCAAGGATATCTCGCTCGAGGTCAAGCGTGGCGAGGTCGTGGCGATTATCGGGCCTTCGGGCGGCGGTAAGTCCACGCTGCTGCGCTGTGCCACGCTGCTCGAGACGCTCGACGGCGGCTCGCTCTCGTTTGGCGACCTTGCCGTCGCGACGGATGCGGGTTTGGGCGCGGTGTACGCAAAGGGCGATGTACCCAAACAGGCGCGTTCGCGGTTTGGTTTGGTGTTTCAGAACTACAATCTGTTCCCGCACTATACCGTGATGAAAAACATCACCGATGCACCGATCCGCGTGCTTAAGCGTCCGCGCGAGCAGGCGGAAGCCCGCGCACATGAGCTGATTGCGCAAATGGGGCTGACGGGCAACGAGAGCAAGGTGCCGTGTGAGCTTTCGGGCGGTCAGCAGCAGCGCGTGAGTATTGCCCGCGCCCTGGCGCTCGATCCGGAAATCCTATTCTTTGACGAGCCGACCTCGGCGCTCGACCCCGAGCTGACGGCCGAGGTCCTGCGCGTCATCAAGGATCTGGCCGCGCAGAATATGACGATGGTGATCGTAACGCACGCGATGCAGTTTGCCCGCGATGTTGCCGATCGCGTGGTCTTTATGGACGGCGGTCGCATTGTAGAGGAAGGCCCCGCGGGGCAGGTTATCGATCATCCGCGCGAGCAGCGTACACGCGAGTTCTTGAGCCGTATCGAGGGATAGGCTCAGCTATTTATTCAACTGTTTATTGAGACGAAACCGCCGCAGGCCTTACGGTCTGTGGCGGCTTTTTGTTTGCATCCGCGAGGTTCAATAATCGCCTCGCAAGCTCGCGCCCTCCTCTCGCCGCCCGTATCCATACGCGTGCCGAAAGGTCTGCATGGACAGTCGCCTGTGAGGGTAGGGTGGTGGCATAGGACATTTGGAGGGTGAGTCGGCTCGGCTGCCGACCATGCTGCTCCCGGGACGGCACCGACCGCGAACTCTCCCCGTTGGCGTCGCGCATTGCGCGCGACCCTGCAAGGAGGTCATCATGGGTGCTCCCAAGACCGGCAACGTAAGGAACGTGGTGCTCGTAGGCCAAGGCGGGGTGGGCAAGACTTCACTCGCCGAGGCCATGCTCCACCTTTCCGGTAAGACCGCCCGCCTGGGCGGCCACGACGGCACCAAGCCCACGCTCGACTATGACCCCGAAGAGGTCAAGCGTTCATTTTCCATCTCGACGACCATCGCGCCGATCGATTGGAAGGGCGCCCGCATCAACGTGCTCGATGCCCCGTGCTACCCCGATTTTATCGGCGACGCCTTTGCCGCGATGAGCGTTTGCGAGACGGCGCTGTTTGTGGTCGACGCCGAGGCCGGCCCGCAGCCAACGACGGTCAAGCTCTGGTATGCCGCCGAGGACCTGCGCCTGGCGCGTGCGGTGTTCGTAAACCGCCTGTCGCGTCCCGAGGCCAGCTTTGCGACCACGATGGACCTGCTGCAGGAGCGCTTTGGCACGCGCCTAGGCGCCGTGACCCTCCCCTGGGGCGAGGGCGAGGACTTTAACGGCATCATCGACCTGGTGCGTATGAAGGCGCGTCACTGCAACGGCACCGAGGCCGTTGAGTCGGAGATTCCCGAGGAGTATCGTGCCCAGGCCGAGGAAGCCCATGACCATCTGTGCGAGTTGGTGGCCGAGGCTGACGATGAGCTGATGATGAAGTACCTGGAAGGCGAGGAGACGCTGACGCAGGAGGAGCTCGAAGGCCTGCTGTCGAAAGCGATCGCCGAGCGCATCTTTGTGCCGGTCTTTGCGGGCGATTGCATTAAGGAGCAGGGCGTCAACTCGCTGATGGACGACATTGCCACGTACTTCCCGGCGCCGACTGACTACGGCGAGATGCCGCTCATCGACGGCGACTCGCTCAAGATCTCGAGTGACGATGACCGTCCGGTGGCATTTGTGTTTAAGACGCTGGCCGACCCACAGCAGGGCCGCATCAGCTTTATCAAGGTACTGACGGGTACGCTTGAGCCGGGCCTTGAGCTGATCAATGCCCGCACGCGCAAGAGCGACCGTCTGGCTCACCTGTATGTGATGTGCGGCCGCGACATGACCGAGGTCGGTCACGCCTATGCCGGCGACATCATCGTGGCACCCAAGCTGGCGGCCGAGACGGGCGATACGCTCTCGATTACCGGCAAGGTCGAGGCGGCGGCGTTTAAGTTCCCCAACTCGCAGTACCGCATTGCCATCGAGGCCGAGAATCGTGGCGACGAGGAGAAGCTCTATACGTTTGTCGAGAAAGCCTGCAAAGCCGATCCGACCATGAGCATCGACCGCGACGAGGAGACCGGGCAGACCATCATCTCCGCCGTGGGTGAGGCGCAGGTTTCGGTGCTGCTCAATCGTCTTGAGGACCGCACCAAGGTCGCGGCCAAGAGTGTGCCGATCCGCATTCCGTATCGCGAAACCATCCGCCGCACGGCAAGCGCCCAGGGTCGCCACAAGAAGCAGACCGGTGGTGCCGGTCAGTACGGCGACTGCTGGCTACGCGTGGAGCCGCTCATTGGGCCCGACGGCACGAGCGACGGCTATGAGTTTGTTGACGAGGTCGTGGGTGGCCGCATCCCGCGCTCGCTCATCCCCGCTGTGGACAAGGGCGTCCAGGAGACCATGAAGGACGGCATCATTGCCGGCTACCCGCTTACAGGCATTCGCGTCGCGGTGTACGACGGCTCGTATCACAGCGTCGACTCCAACGAGATGGCGTTTCGCGCGGCGGCTCGTATCGGCCTGCGCAAGGCATGCGCCGATGCCGACCCGGTGGTGCTGGAGCCCATCGAGGAAATCACGGTGACTATCCCCGAGAGCTACGCCGGCGCCGTGATGGGCGACATCTCGGCATCGCGCGGTCGCGTGACGGGCATGGAGACCGATGAGCGCGGAGACACCGTGGTTATTGCCCAGGCGCCGCTGGCTGAGCTGACGGATTATTCGACGCGCCTGCGCTCCATCACGCGCGGCACGGGCGACTTTACCATGAAGCCCGCTGGCTACGAGCAGGTGCCTTATGACGTCCAGGCCAAGCTGGTCGAGCGCTATGAGGAGGGCCGTGCCAAGTAGCGTGTGGCTTTGCCTGCAATGTGGGCGCTGACGAAAAGGCCGCCCTGGGTAATCCAGGGCGGCTTTTTTGATCCCTTGGGGACGGAGGAAAACGGATCATTTTTTTAGGTTACGGGAGGCGCGGTCGGCACTAGTCTCCGGATGCCTGGTTGCGGCCGGTGGCGTAGTCGATCTGCACGTGCGGCTGCAGGTTGTAGCAGTACACGTGGAAGCACAGGGTCTTGCCGTGGTCCTCGACCGATTGCGCCTCAAGGCGCACGCCGCGACAGACGAGTTCCTCTTCGTTATACATGGGCGTGACGCGGTAGAGCACATGGTTACCCGTATCGCGAATATAGCTGAGAATCTGCTCTTCAAACGGCAGCATGCCCGTCTCGTTGAGATAGCGCGTGCCGGTGAGGAGATTTTTGCGATTGGCGTTTTCGCCGCAGAGCGACCAGGCGATGAGGTGGCAGCGATTGTAGAGGCTCTGGCCTGGAATAAAGTCGTAGCGCTGCTGGTGCCAACCGGCAGGATGGATACGCGAGATATCGCCGCGCTTTCCCTGTCCGAGCGATTCGGGACCCACGCAGGCGAGCGCTTTACGGGTGCGGCCCAAGCTGTCGAGCTTGGAGAACTTCTTAAAGCAGCCCTCTTCGGTGGCACGCTCATACTCGTCGAGCGTGAACGACGGCGTGCCCAACGGGTGCGTGCTGTCGGCGCGAAGGGCAACGTAGGGGTTGCCGGCGTAGTCTGGAATACTGCTGAGATAAACACCGCGGGCGCGGGCGAGATCGGGGTTTTCGACTTCGTCGATGGGGTTGGCGGCGCTGTTCGTGGAACCGTCGTCACCGATGTTGGTCGCGGTGGATTCGGAGCCATCGCCAGAGTCTTGGCTATTTTGAGAGTCCGAGGAGCTCGCTGTTCCCGATTCGAGCCGGGCAACCAGGTCTGCCTCGTCGTCGGTGCGGCTGGGACTCTCGTTTTGTTTTTCGGCCAGAGCTGCTGCCTGCTCATCGCTTTGCGGCGACAACAGCTTGGGCGCTCCGTCGAGCGACCCTGTGAACAGCGCAAACCCCAGCACCACGGCGGTGCCGATGGAAAGTACTTGCTTGTAGGCGGACTTGCGCGACATTGCGGCTCCTGGATGGACGGTTGGGAATCTACCAGTCTAGCAGGAGCCGGCAGGGGCTGTTCTGTCGAACGAATACTTAAGATTTGGGACAAATACTACTGATTCATTTGCCTCATATGGAGCTGCGGCGGTTGTGCATATGGAGCTATTCGGCGTTTCCCTAGATAAAACCTGCCAAAACAAACCTGTTCCTTTTTGGTAGGTCAGTTAACGCAGTCCAGGTCAGCATATGCGAGCGAGCGGGCTTCGGGTGCGGTAAGGTGACGTGAAACAAGCGGGCGCTGACCTTTTGGTCGCGCCCGTGAAGTTGAACGTCAGATTGCCGTGCCCGGAGCCCGCGCAGCGCCGAGCAGTTGCGCCGTTTGTAAAACGGCGCAACCTACAGGTTCATGTTGCCGTGGATGTAGGGGGTGACCTCGGGGGAGATGTGGCCGCAGCCTAGGTCGCGTAGGGCGGACTCGATGGCGGTGGGCAACGGGGTCTTGCCCTCGGCATCGATGGCGGCGCCGCCGAGGGCCGCAATCTTGGTGACATCTGCGGGGGCGGCCTCGATGTGCATACAGCCGCCGACCAAGCGCGCGCGAACCTGCGCCAGACCAAGTTCGTGCAGGCAATCCTCGCAGGCGCGGATTAAATCGACCTTCTCGCGCGTAAGCTCCTCGCCCGTGGGAACGCGCGTGGCAAGACAGGCTCCCGCCGGCAGGCTCCAAACGGGATAGCCCCATGCGCGCAACAGCTCGCGCTCTTCGTCCTTGGTAAAGCCGACCTCCATAAGAGGGGAACGTACACCGAGCTCTTCTGCCGCTCGCATGCCAGGGCGGTAGTCACCGCGATCGCTTGCATTGCTGCCGTCGATGACGGTGGGAAAGCCGAGCGACTTGGCGTGGTTGACGATAGCGGTAAAGCCGGCGTGCTTGCAGTGGTAGCAGCGATTGGCATCGTTGCAGGTTACTTGGGGGAGCTGCAACTGATCGATCGAAAGATTGAGCACAGGGAGCTTAAAATGCGGCTCCTCATTGGCTTGCCCGTCAACGGATCGCTCAAACGAAGCCTGTTCGGGCGTGCCGATGAGCGGCGTGGTGAGGTGAACGAGAAGCGTGCTGGCAGGCATGATGCGGGCGCAGACCGCGGCCAAAAAGCTGCTGTCGACGCCGCCGGAAAAGCCGATGGCAACGCGTCCGTATGCCAAAAGCAGCTGCTCGAGCTCTGCGAGTTTGTCCTGAAGCTCCTTTGCAGGTGCGGTGGTGTCTGAAAACATGAATCGATCCTTACCAATATGTACTCGGTCAAAAACTATAATCCTACCGGACTGCTTGTCATAAGACTTCTATCTATGTAACGAAAGTGCAATATGGTATATACGTTATATACAAGTTGCTAAATGCGGTAAAGTTGCGGTAATGCGATAGCGAGAGCCGATGGGGGACCGATATGATCAAGGCTGTTATTTTTGACATGGACGGAACGCTGGTCGATACCGAGCGTTTGGGCATTAAGGCATGGAAGGCGGGCTCTGCCGAGCTGGGGGTCGCGATTGATGAAGCGCTGATCCATCAGTTTATCGGTCGCACGCTGCCCGATGTTATGGACATCCTCGATAAGCATTATGGCAGCCATGAAACCACCGAGGCGGTCTATGTCCGCCACAAGGAGATTCGCGACGAGATGGTCAAGACCGAACTGGAGCTTAAGGCCGGTGCCGCCGAGTGCATAGACGAGCTGCTGGCTGCGGGCTATCACGTGGGCCTTGCGACGTCGTCGCGCCTCGCTACGGCTGAACGCAACCTTAAGATGGTCGGCCTCTTTGACAAGTTTGAAACGGTGACCTGTGGCGAGGACGTCGTGCACGGCAAGCCCGACCCCGAGATGTATCTGCTCGCCTGCGAGCGCGCGGGCTTTGCCCCCGAGGAATGCGCCGTGGTCGAGGATTCGCGCAACGGCTGCGTCTCGGGCATCACGGCCGGCTGCCATGTCTTTGCCGTGCCCGATATCGTCCCACTGCCGCAGGATGTGGTGGATGGCTGCGAGGCCGTGCTCGATTCGCTGTTCGACCTGGCGGCGGCGGTCAAGGCCGTACGCTAGGCAATTGCGGCGTTGAAGCGAGCAATTGGCCGTCTGTGCGCTTAAGCAAAAGGGGCCCGGCAATGGTCGGGCCCCTTTTGCTTAAGCGGCGTTTTGGCATACTGGCCGACGTGCTACAGATATGCGCCTAGGTTGATGGCCGTGGCGTCGGTCTGGTTGCTTGCCTGGGTGCTGGCGCGCTCGAGGAGGAACGGCCGCACGAGTTCTTGGCGGTTGATATCCTCCGCGGTGGTGACTGCGGTGACGGTGCGCGCTGCAGAGCCGACGCGGATATGCTTGGTCTTTGCCGGGGCTTTGTTCTCAATCTGCTCCATCAGCAACTGAACGCCCTTGCGGCCAATTTCGTAACCCGGCGGTGCCACGGTGGTGAGGGGAACCGACCCGCTCCAGGCGAGTGGGTTGCCGTCGCATCCGGCCACGCGAACCTGCTCGGGGACGGAGATGCCTTTATCGACCAATGCCGAGATAACGCCCGAGGCTAACACGTCGGTCAGGCCGACGACAAAATCGGGGCGTTCGTCGGCAGGGCGCCCGGCAATCTGAGCGCCAATGCTGTAGCCGTCGGCTGCGGTATTCCACTCTCCGGCGTCGATGACTTCAATTTTGATATCGGGATGCAGGGCGAGGGCCTTGTGAATGCCAAGTACGCGCAGGGTGAGCTGCATGAATGCCGCTCTGCCCACAACGGTGATATGACGTGCGCCGCGGGCGATGGCGAGCTCGGCGATAATGCGCCCCTGTGCCTCGTTGTCGGCGGCCACGTAGTAACCGGGCTCGGAGCAGTGGATGTCCAGATGGACGATCGGCACGGGCATCTTGGTCGTTGCGGGGTGCCAGTCGGGGGACGCCATGGGCTGAACCATGACGCCGGACATTTGCGTGCCCATAAAGTAGCGCAGGTAATGGTCCTGGAGAATATCGTCGTTATCGGCGTTGGCGATGAGCAGGTCGTAACCGTGCTTGCGGGCCTCGTTGTGGGCGCCGCTGGCAATTTGGAGCGAAAAGCCGTGGTCGAGACGGGGAAGGACCAGGCCAAAGGACTTGGTGGTGCCGCCTGCGAGCTGACGGGCGCTTTGGTTGGGCAGGTAGCCAAGGTGATTGATGGTCTCGTTGATGAGCTTAAGGGTTTCGGGGCGCAGCTTTTCGGGGTGGTTGAGCGCGTTGGAAACCGTGCCCAACGAAACCCCGGCCTCGCGCGCGACGTCGCTGATTTTTATCTTTGCCATAGCGGCCCCTTTGATGCGTTTCAAGTACAAGCCAGATTGTAGCATCGCCCGCCCCCGGGGTGTCAAAACCTGCCAATTAGGGGCAGGTTAATTTTGGCAGGTTTTATCTGGGAAAACGCCGTTACCAGCGCGACCATCACGAAGGGGACAGGCACCTTTGTGGTGATTTGAGCTGCCCGGGCCTTCAATTGTCTCGATCTGTAACATCTGGGCGGCAAAACCGGCTCTACCTGTTACAGATCGAGACATAGTGCTGGGGCCGAACCGTAATGTCTCGATCTGTAACACCAAGCCGGCTTCCGGAGCCCCAGATGTTACAGATCGAGATCTTTCGCCGGGATAGAGCGCCGCCTCGGTCCAAACCACCACAAAGGCGCCTGTACCCATCGTGGTGGTTTGGGCATGTGTGCATCGAGTGGTATCTAAGTTGAGATACCAATTCTGGTATATCAGCTTGCGCTTGCGTGAGTACAATACTCGAACGTTATACGTCTCAGCGCCCCCTGTGCGTGGACGTCTTGCAGTCACGCGAACGAAGGGATTTATCCTATGTGCGGAATTGTCGGCTACACCGGCTCTGATATTGCAAAGAACATCCTGGTCACAGGCCTTAAGCGCATGGAGTATCGCGGCTATGACTCCTCGGGCGTCGCGCTCGAGGTGGGCGAGGGCGCCGCGGCGCATCTCGACGTTATCCGCCGCGTGGGTAAGGTCGCGGGTCTGGAGAGCGAGCTTTCCAATATCGATAGCGACGCAACCTGCGGTATCGGTCACACCCGTTGGGCCACTCACGGCAAGCCTTCCGTCGTTAACGCTCATCCCCACACCAGCTGCGACGGTCGCATCGCCATCGTCCACAACGGCATTATCGAGAACTTCGCCGAACTGCGCGAGGAGCTGGAGGGCCGCGGCCATCACTTTAAGAGCGAGACCGATACGGAGGTCTTCGCGCATCTGATCGAAGAGGCCTATGCCGAGACGCACGACCTGATGGCCTCCGTGCGCGAGGCTTGCACCCACGTGGTAGGCGCCTATGGCTTGGCCGCCGTGTGCGCCGACGAGCCTGGCGTGATCGCCGTTGCCCGCAAGGACTCCCCGATCGTGGTCGGCGTGGGCGAGACCGGTTCCTACGTTGCCTCCGACGTCATCGCGCTCATCGACGCCACCCGCGATGTCGTGGTGCTCGAGGACGGTCAGTTTGCCAAGCTTACGCCTGCGGGCGTCGAGTACACCGACGAGGCCGGCAATGCCATCGAGCCCAAGGTCACCCATATCGATTGGGATCTGGACATGGCCGAAAAGGGCGGCTATCCCGACTTTATGCTCAAGGAGATCCACGAGCAGCCGCGCGTCGTGCGCGACACGCTGGTTGGCCGTATGACGCCTGCCGGCGAGCTCGATATTGATGAGCTGGGTTTGTCCCTCGAGGAGCTCAACGACATCGACCGTGTCTACGTGATCGCCTGCGGCACCAGCTATCATGCCGGCCTCATCGCAAAGAATCTTATTGAGGGCTGGGCTCGCATTCCCACCGAGGTTGAGGCTGCCAGCGAGTTCCGCTATCGCAACCCCATCATCACGCCGACGACGCTCGTCGTTGCCGTGTCCCAGTCGGGCGAGACGGCCGATACCCTCGCCGCCATTCGCGATGCGCGCATCAAGGGCGCCAAGGTCTTTGGCATCACCAACGTGGTGGGCAGCCCCGTGGCGCGCGAGAGCGACGGCGTCATCTATACCAAGGCCAACAAGGAGATTGCGGTCGCCTCGACCAAGAGCTTCATCGGCCAGGTTGTGAGCCTCACGCTTTTGGCTCTGCTGCTGGCGCAGGTCAAGTACCGTCTGACCACCAAGCAGGCGCGCATGCTGTTCCGCGAACTTTCCGATACGGCTGAGCAGATCCAGTGGATTTTGGATACCCAGACCAAGGCCGTGCACGAGGCCGCCCTGCTGTGCAAGGACGCGCAGTCGGCGCTGTTCGTGGGCCGCGGTATGGGCGCTGCCATCTCCTACGAGGGCGCACTCAAGCTCAAGGAGGTCAGCTACCTGCACGCCGAGGCGTATGCTGCCGGCGAGATGAAGCACGGCCCCATTGCGCTGATCGATCCGGGTTTCCCCGTCATCGCCGTGGCCACCAAGAGCGCCACCTACGACAAGACCGTGTCGAACCTTATGGAGTGCAAGGCGCGCGGTGCCAAGGTCATCGTCGTTGCCACCGAGGGCGACGAGGAGATCAACAAGATCGCCGACTGTATCATCCGCGTGCCGGCCGTCCGTGACGTGTTCAGTCCCATCACGGCGAGCGTTCCGCTTCAGCTGCTCGCCCGCGAGGTCGCCATCCTGCGCGGCTGCGACGTCGACCAGCCCCGTAACCTCGCTAAGAGCGTGACCGTGGAATAGTTGGTTCCGCCGTTCTAACAACTAAGGCCCGGCTCCGCGTCAGACGGAGCCGGGCCTTTTTGTGCGGAGAAACCACCACAAAGGTGCCTGTCCCCTTTGTGGTGGTTTTGGCAGGTTAGCGGAGCTTGCTGGTCTCGAAGTACTTGGGATATTGGTCCAGGACCTCGGTCTGGTTGCGGAACATCATATGCAGGTGCTTGCTGACCAAAAAGCTCGCCTCGATGGGGTCGCGGCCGGCGATGGCGCGGCGGATTTGCTTGTGCTCGTTAACAATCTCCTGATTGTCGAGCGTCTGCGTGGCGGCGCGCAGCCAGCGGAAGCGCTCCAGGTCGGCATTGGTCTCTTCGAGCCACGACCACACGGTGCTGCGGCACGCGATGCTAAAGATCATGCGGTGCATGAGGTTGTCGCTTAAAAAGAAGCCGATGCGATCCTCTTCGGCCATGGTCTTTTCCTGCAGCGCGATGGCTCGGTCGAGCTGCTCGATGCCTGCCGAGGTGGCACGGGCGCAGCACTCCACGATCACCTGCTTTTCCAGGTGCTCGCGAATGTAGCAGGCGCTTTCGGCAAGGGTGAGGTTGATGGGTGAGACGTAGGTGCCGCTTTGGGGCACGGTGCGCACCAGGCCCTCTTGCGCCAGACGCACCAGTGCCTCGCGCACAGGGGTGCGCCCCATATCCAGGTCGTCGCAAAGCTGCTTGACGCCCAGCTTTTCGCCCGGCTTGTAGTCCAGGTAGACGATTTTGCGTCGAATGGTGTGGTAGGACTGGTCCTGCAGGCTCGTTTCCTGCTCGCCGACGTGCATCGATTCTTCCATAGTGCCTCGCAACCGTTCTATCACACTCATATATCAGCTGTTAATTATGCCGCGAATCAGCTCTCCGTGGTGGGTAATTCGGCTGTCGTCCGAGAACTATTGCGGCATCTTAGCCTTTGTTTGCGCAGGGCTGTGCTCAATATTGCCGTATCATAAGCCGTCGCAAACGTGAAATAGAAAGAAGGAATCCCATATGCAATTGGCGAATATCGTACGCGAGCGCTGGAAGGGTGTCTTGTTCTGCCTGATCATCGCCATCCCCGCGACGTTGCTCGGCAAACAGGTTGAGGTGGTCGGCGGGCCGGTGTTTGCCATCCTCTTTGGTATGGTTCTGGCGCTCGTCTTTCCCAAGAATCGTCGCGAACAGCTCGCCGCCGGTGTCACCTATACGTCTAAAAAAGTCTTGCAGTACGCGGTAATCCTGCTTGGCTTTGGCATGAACCTCTCGCAGATTCTGTCCAAAGGCGCTCAGTCGCTGCCGATTATCGTGGCAACGATCTCGACCTCGCTCGTCATTGCCTTCGTGCTCTGCCGCGTTATGAACGTGCCGGGCAAGATCGCGACGCTTGTGGGCGTGGGCTCGTCGATTTGCGGCGGTTCTGCCATCGCCGCGACCGCGCCCGTCATCGATGCCGACGATCGCGAGATTGCCCAGGCTATTTCGGTCATCTTCCTGTTTAACGTTATCGCGGCGCTCGTGTTTCCGACGCTCGGCGGCATGCTCGGGCTGACCAACGAGGGCTTTGGCTTGTTTGCCGGCACTGCCATCAACGACACCTCGTCGGTAACGGCTGCGGCGAGCGCCTGGGACAGTATGCATCCCGGCGCCAATGTGCTCGAAAGCGCCACGGTGGTCAAGCTCACCAGGACGCTGGCCATTATTCCCATTACGTTGGTTCTCGCATGCTGGCAGATGCGTCTGGCGCGCAAGGCCGGCGGCGACGCCAAAAGCACGTTCTCGCTTAAACGCGCGTTTCCCATGTTCGTGCTGTTCTTTGTGCTGGCGAGCGTGATCACCACGGTGCTTCAGCTTCCTGCATCCATTACGGCGCCCATCAAGGAGCTGTCGAAGTTCTTTATCGTGATGGCCATGGCGGCTATTGGCTTTAATACCGATATTGTCGAGCTGGTCAAAAAGGGCGGCAAGCCCATCGCATTGGGCTTTTGCTGCTGGATTGGCATTGCGTGCATGAGTTTGGGAATGCAGCACGTGCTGGGAATCTGGTAGAGAAGTAGCTTATTTGCGTGCTGCGTGCTGCGTGCTGGCGAGCGCATGTCCGCGGTGGAGCGATAGGAGCTCTTGCGGGTATGGCTTGTCCGCAGGTTTATAGGTCCCGAAGAGCTCTTATCGCCCCGCCAGGATGGCGATGCGGGGCAACTCATATACTCGCAGGACGGCGGCTTCTGCCCTATAGTGTTTGGTGAGCAATATCGTTCAATTTTGAAACACTCGCCCGCGCGGCCGTCGGTGGCGGCGTGGCGCCGAGGACGGGGCGCAATATGAACAGTGACGCCAAGCTACAAATCTTGATCGAGGCCTTGGCTGCTGCCGGGGCCTCGGCGTTGGCAATCGATGGGCATGGACGCGTGGCGATTTCGACCATGGATGATGTCGCACTCGAGCAAGATGTCGCGGCATTTGTCGCCGAGCGCCTGGGGCGTGTGGGCAACGGCACGCGCCTGGTGATGGGGCATGCGGGAGGGCGCTTGAGCCTCACGGTGCGTCCGGTCGCCAAGGAATACGGCGCGCTTTGGGTGGTCGTGGTCCGCGAGGTGCACGGTGCGGCGGCACACGCGGGTATTGAGTGGCTTAACGCAGATGAGGTCGAGGCGCGCTACGAGGCAAGCGCGTACGGCATTGTCGAGGGTGCCGCTGCGGTCGCTGGCCCCGTCTGCGAAAGCTATGCCCGCGGCGTGCCCCTCATGTTGGAGGGCGAGCTGGGTGCTGGCCAGTCAGAGATTGCAAAACGCCTCTATCTGGATGGGCCTTATGCTGACGAACCATTTGTGTCCGTGGCACTTGACGAGCTCACAGATCGCGGCTGGCGCCATCTGCTCAAAAGCTCGGAATCGCCGCTGTTTCAGGCAGGGCTGACCCTTTGTATTGACGGTTGGCATGCACTTTCGCCGCATCGTCTGCGCGAGCTTGTCTCCACGATGACCGACACGGCGCTGGCCGCGCGTTGTCATGTGGTTCTGACGGCAAACGATATGCCGGGCGGTGGCGAAAGCGATCAGGCCGCTTTTGTAACCGAGCGCTTGGCGTGCGCAGTAAGTGTGGCGCCTGCGATTGCCGAGCAGGGTGGCGCATCGAATAAGGTTGCGCAGTATTTGTCATATCTGTCAGATGTCTTTGGAACTGCCGCTCCGAG